>JAIPDI010000007.1 GCA_021737785.1 Deltaproteobacteria bacterium | reverse complement strand
GATAGTCCGGGCTGACGCGGTTCATGGCTGATAGCTCGTGGCTGATGACAAAAGGTTTTATGGGCTATGAGCCAAGGGCTATGACCCGAATCGCGGAGCGATTCTATTGGCTTCTGGCCCATATAAAATGTGCGGTTGAGGTTCTATTCAAATTGAGGGGAATCATACGGCAGGGGACGAAAATGTCAAGGGAAATCAATGCAATTGTGCGCCATTGCATCGGCGCCGTCCGGTTCATCCCTGCTCCGCCTCATGATCTACCGGTCAGGGTACCGCCGTGCGGATGGTGACATTTCGGTCCTCTATCGCCGGCACTATGGGGGCGTCAGGAGGTCTATCAATTCCTGCCGTGTGGAATCAAGGTGTCACATCTTGCACAGTGAATAATATAAGGTCGTATTTAGACTGCAAATTAGGCTTTTGTTTGATTCTGGTTCGCATGGAACTTAAAATGTGGCTTATTGCCGAGTAGCTCATGCCAAACAACCGCCCTATTTCTTCGTTGGGCAGCATGCATGTTTTCCAAACCAGATAGACCAGCAAATCGCGCTCACCCTTCATTGATTTGGGTATTCTCCGCAAATGCTGGATCACACCTGGATCACAATTCAAACTCCGGGCGGCTCTATCCAAGACCTTTACCGGGTCAAGGCTTCTGGCCAATGAACGTTGCTGTGGGACTTCCTTTTGAATCGTATTCGGCATGTACTTCGAACGGATCTTGTCGACAAAGTTCTTTGTCCCCATAATCATTCCGTGATGGAAATCCTCCCATAACCGCTTCTCTTCTTCATCATATTGCTGAGCTTTCTCCTTGTAAGCCTTGTGTTTGTCGACCGCATCAAATTGCGCCAAAATCGGTTTTGTCAACAGCCATTCCGGGTTTTGCTGCCATAGGCATAGGCTTTATAACTGCTCCAAGGATAGTCTACTAGGCGGGTAACCACCCCAGCCCTTAAGGGATTCCGATGGATGTAGCAGGAAAGCCTCAGTAAATACGTATCGTTTTCAACAATAATACTTTTAAATCGACCCTGAAACAAATGACCCGGCCGAAAATGTCTATTGTTGAATCGCCTGGTATAGGTCAGGGCCAGCCATTGCATATTTTTGGAAAGATTGGCATAATTTGTTCGCAGGAGGATATGATGATTATTCATCAAGGTGTAGGCAAAAATATCGATGTGATACTGATCCGCCATTTCTCCGATCACATCCAAGAAAGTCACCCGATCCCGGTCATCACGAAAAATGTCTTTTCGTTCATTTCCACGGGACAACACATGATACAGCCCGCCCTCATATTCTATTCTCCATGCTCTGCCCATAAGAACAAATTCAAAAGCAGGTCAAGGTCAACTATTTTATTCACTATGCAACATGTGACACCAGATCCCTGCCATTTCAGCCCTCCCTGCGTCATAGGAGCACGCGAATCCCTCAACAGGTCGGGCCGCGCTCTACATTTGGCCCTCCATATCGAGGCCCTTTGTCGCAACCCCAATATCTTGTGGTCACATTTTCTTTGACACCCAAGCCCGTTTCTGCTATATCTCATCCTCAAAAAAAGCGACTTCTTATCATCTCATCTCATCTTATGACATCTGTTATTAACTATTATGAGGGAATCAACTCGGTTGCCGTAATCGGCAACTATCTGCCCCGCCAGTGTGGTATCGCGACCTTCACCACGGATCTGGTTGAAGGCTTATCAGCGGAAGCCCCCGATATTCACTGCTGGGCGGCTGTCATGAATGATAAACCTGAGGGATATCCATACCCGGAAAAAGTGCGCTTTGAGATCAACCAGAACAAGTTGACCGATTATAGTGTCGCAGCTCAATTTCTCAATATCAGTCGGACGGATATTGTCTGCGTGCAGCATGAATACGGTCTTTTCGGCGGTCCGGCCGGCAGCCATCTGCTGAAACTATTGGGAGATCTGCGCATGCCGGTGGTGACGACGTTACACACGGTTTTGAAAGACCCCGCGCCGGAATATCGTGACGTCATGTGCAAGCTATCCGATCTGTCCGACAAACTGGTGGTGATGAGTCGTAAGGCATCCGACTTCCTCAAAGATATTTATGCCGTGCCCGAGGAAAAAATTGTCTTTATCCATCACGGCATTCCGGATACGCCGTTTATTGATCCCAGCTTCTACAAAGACAAGTTCGGTGTGGAAGGCAAAAAGGTGCTGCTCACGTTCGGCCTGCTTTCCCCAAATAAGGGCATTGAAAATGTATTGCAGGCGCTTCCGGCGGTCATCAAAAATCACCCTGATGTGGCCTATATTATCCTGGGCGCAACACATCCGCATATTTTGAAATTGCATGGCGATGCATACCGCATCATGCTGCAGCAGTTCGTGCGCAAACTCGATATCGGCGAGTATGTCATTTTTCAGAATCGTTTTGTTGAAATAAAAGAGCTATGTGAGTTTCTCGGCATCGCCGATATCTACGTAACCCCTTATCTTGAAGAAGCCCAGATTACCTCCGGGACCCTTGCCTATGCCATGGGCACAGGCAAAGCCGTCATTTCAACCCCGTACTGGTATGCCACCGAGATGCTTGCCGAAGATCGGGGCCGGATTGTACCCTTCCGCAATCCGGATGCCATGGCGGAACAAATTATCGACCTACTGGACAACGATGTCGACCGGCACGCCATGCGTAAGAAAGCCTATATGTTCAGCCGCGACGCAGTCTGGAAGGAGGTATCCCGAAAATATCTCCAGGTATTCAGGGAGGTTCAGCTGAACAGGATCCGGAACCCCCGTCCCCGGTATTCCTATGTTGAAAACATCAAGGCCATCACGAATTTCGAGCTCCCGGAGATCAAGCTCGATCACCTGAAAGCCTTTACCGATGATACCGGCATCTTGCAACATGCCAACTATACCATTCCCGATCGCACCCATGGCTACTGCACCGATGATAATGCCAGAGCGCTGCTGGTTGCCGCCATGTGTCAAAAATACCTGCCAACAAACGGCTCGATGCTTGATCTTCTCAGCGATCATTATCTCGGGTTTCTTCTGTATGCCTATGATGAAAAAAATGGGCGCTTTCGCAATTTCATGACCTATTCGCGACAGTGGATGGATGAGATCGGGTCCGAGGATGCGCATGGCAGAACGCTCTGGTGCCTTGGCAAATCGTTGGCTTTTCTTCAAAATCCCGGGCATCTCGCAGTGAGCACGACCCTTTTCAACAAGGCACTGAGAGCTGTCGAGAATTTTCATTCGCCCCGCGCCATCGCTTTTACCCTGGTTGGAATTCATGGCTACCTGTATGAATTTGCAGGCGACAGTGAAGTGCGCAGGATCCGGGAAGTTCTTGCCGACAGGCTTTTCGATCAGTTTAAAAACAATGGAACAGACGATTGGCCCTGGCTTGAGAACACCCTGAACTATGCCAACGGCAAACTGCCCCATGCCCTGCTGCTGTCCGGTCAGCGGATGCAACGCAACGACATGATCGATATGGGACTCAACTCCCTCAAGTGGCTGCTTGCCATCCAAACCGAAGACAATCACTTTGTGCCCATCGGCAGCACCGGTTGGTATGAAAAAGGCGGCCCCAGAGCCCGTTTCGACCAGCAGCCCATTGAAGCCAATGCCATGGTCGAAGCCTGTGTCGAAGCCTTTAATGTTACCCGGGACCACACATGGTTTGAGAATGCGGTCATGTGTTTCAATTGGTTTCTTGGACACAACGACCTCAACTTGCCGCTCTATGATCCCAAGACCGGAGGCTGCCGAGATGGATTGATGGCGGACGGCATCAACCAGAATGAAGGCGCCGAGTCCTCCCTTGCCTGGCTGCTTTCACTGATGACATTGCAGAAGCTTTATGCCGACGAGATTTTAAACCAGCCATTGTCACAGAAAACGGATTAACAAAAGGATCAGGCATGCACATTGCCATGCTCTCGCCCATTGCCTGGCGCACACCGCCGCGACATTATGGGCCCTGGGAAAACGTGGCCTCCCTTTTAACCGAGGGGCTGGTAGCGCGCGGTCATGGTGTAACCTTGTTTGCAACCGCGGATTCGCAAACCAGCGGCACGTTGCATGCCGTTTGCCCGCGGGGCTATGAAGAAGAGCGCTCACTCATACCAAAGGTCTGGGAGTGCCTGCACATTTCAGAACTCTTTGAGCATGCCGATGCATACGACATCATCCACAACCACTTTGACTATCTGCCTCTGACCTATACCGGCCTGACCGCCACCCCGGTGGTGACCACCATTCACGGCTTTTCATCGCCCGGGATTCTGCCGGTTTACAAGAAATACAACGGCAAAGCGTTTTATGTTTCCATCAGCGATTCCGATCGATCGACGGATCTTGATTATATCAAAACCATCCATCATGGCATCGACATAAGTCAGTTTGATTTTCGGCCCGAACCGGAGGACTATCTGTTGTTTTTTGGCCGCTTTCACCATGACAAGGGCGCAAAGGAGGCCATCGAGATTGCACGTGCCTGCAGGCGAAAGCTTGTAATGGCGGGCATAATCCAGGATGAGGACTATTTCAAAAAACATGTAAAGCCGTTTATTGATGATCGGCAGGTCATTTATGTAGGAAGCGCCGGTCCTGAAAAACGAAATGATCTTCTGGGCAAGGCTGCTGCACTGCTGCATCCCATAAACTTCAACGAACCGTTCGGTCTTTCCGTTATTGAATCGATGGCCTGCGGCACCCCGGTTATTGCGATCAACCGCGGCAGCATGTCCGAGCTTATCCAGGACGGAAAGAACGGGTTCCTGGTTTCCAACACTGACGAGGCAATCAAAGCGGTTGAACGTGTTAAAGGGATTGACCGGGCATACTGCCGAAAAACAGTGGAAGACAATTTTACCATTGACCGCATGGTAGAAAAATATATTGCCGTCTACGAACAGGTGCTTGAGAAGACAAAACGTGAGGACCAACGGCCATGGGGGTTTTATAAAATCCTTTCGGACACCCCGAACCACAAAGTCAAGTGCATCAACGTTTACCCCGGCCGGCGTTTAAGTTACCAGCGTCATTTCCGGCGCTCCGAACATTGGTACGTGATCAGCGGCAAGGCGGTGGTGACCAAAAATGGTGAAGAGATCGAACGGGTATCCGGTCAGGCCATTGATCTGCCCGTGGGAACCTGGCACCGCGTTCGGAATCCAGGCTCGCAAGATATGGTGTTTATCGAAGTCCAGACAGGAGACTACTTTGGAGAGGATGACATAGAGAGGTCGGAGGATGATTATAACAGGGTCTAAAGAGCCGATCATCAAGCGTTACGAGAAAAACCCCATACTGACAAGAAAGGATGTGCCGTATCCCGTCGCTACCGTTCACAATGCGGGCATCGTCAAGCACAACGATCGTTACATTATGCTTTTCAGGTCGCATCTGCTAAACGGACGTTCCATCATCGGCAGGGCCGACAGCGAGGATGGTTTTTCATTTACGGTTCATCCCAAACCCTTTCTCACGCCGGCGACGGACAGCATTTTTGGGGAATATGAAGAATTCGGAGTGGAGGATCTCCGCATAAACCCCGTAGAGGGCGAACATCTTCTAACCTACAGCGCCTATTCCCGTCACGGCGTTCGGATTGCCCTTGCACGCACCAGGGATTTTGAAACAGTTGAGCGTATTGCGCTGATCACCCAGGCCGACCTTCGAAACGTGGTTATTTTCCCTGAAAAGTTCGGTGGCCGGTATGTGCGCTTGGACCGGCCGCATTCGGAGATTTCGCCCTGGTCGATCTGGATTTCCTATTCACCGGACCTGGTTCACTGGGGAGACTCAAAAGTAATTATGAAGCCGGCTGCCTATCACTGGGATGAAATGAAAATCGGGCCCGGCGCACCGCCATTTAAAACCGACAAAGGCTGGCTTCATATTTACCATGGCGTCTTTAAGACAATGTCCGGAACAGTGTATCGCCTCGGCGCGGCCCTGCATGACCTTGATGATCCGGCCAACATCATCGGCGTTTCCGATCAGTGGATATTGCAGCCCGAGGCCCCCTGGGAGGTAAATGGCTATGTCCCCAATGTTGTCTTTACCTGCGGCGCTGTTCCGGAAGACGACGGTACGGTAAAAATATACTGGGGCGGCGCGGATACGGTCATGTGCGCCGGTACGGCGGTAATTGATGACCTGGTACAGCTTTGTCTGTCGGTTTCCCGGCCGCCACTGTAGACGATCATTGCCGGATGATCGCAGACCGGAAAATATTTTCGAGGATAGGCTGGAATTGAAGGTCTATCATGATGAACAGACTTACGATGCAGTGTATTAAATATCAATCGACACTAAGGACACAATGATATGCACCCTGAAAAGCGTCAAAAGCTGAAAGTTAGAAGAAAAGCGAAGAAGATCGTAGGGGATACTTCACGGGTGATCACCCGCCCTCATATTCCCAGCGATGCGAATCGCATACCCAAAATCATTCAACGCATAGCGGACTTGCCTGACACGACGGCCGAAGATCTTTTTGCACAAATAATGCTTGATTTTTCCGAGCGGCACAAAGACATCAGACGCGTTTTTGAGCGTAGCCTGAATGAGGTAAGAGATCATGTTCCTCGGGATGTCGTGCTAAGCGAGACGAAAAGGGCTCTCATCGGGGCCTATTTTACCATGGAGTACTCCATTGAATCGGCTGCCCTTTTCAACCCTTCGATCGTTCTCCACCCTGATCAGAGCCATCTGGACAAAGGCAGCCTGCGCTTTATCATGAGCCTGCGGGCAATCGGCGAAGGGCATGTGTCCTCTATTGTATTTCGAAGTGGCGTCCTTGACCGGGACAATACGTTTATCTTCGACCCGACCAGTGATTATGTCGAGAGGCCGGACGTCCGTTTAAATGCGGTTTACGACCGGCATCTCTTCCAGCTGAAGCTCAATGAAATGGAGGCCTGCGATGAGGTAACAGCGCATATTCTTGGCCAGTTGCCGGAAGATTTCACCTATAATGAATTAAAAGAAAAAATCGGAGCGCTTCGCGCAAGACCCATTTTCTTTGAGGAGCGCCAGAACCAAGCCATCGAAATCATGTACTGGCTTGCCAATTCTAATTATGAGGTGGCTTTCCATCCCCATCACCGAATATCCGAACGGGTTATTTTTCCTGTTTCGAAAAACGAAAGCAGCGGCATTGAAGACGCCCGGTTCGTGCAATTTTTTGATGACAACGGTGAAGTCACCTATTATGCGACCTATACGGCTTATAACGGTTTCACAATCCTCCCGCAGATGATTGAAACAAAGGATTTTATCAAATTTAAAGTGATCACCCTCAACGGCAAAGCAGTAAAAAACAAGGGCATGGCTCTTTTCCCGCGCAAAATTGACGGCAGCTACGTTATGCTTTCCCGCCAGGACGGTGAAAATAATCATATCATGTTCTCAGACAATATCCATTTCTGGCAGGAGACCCAAATCATCCAGGAGCCTGAATATCCCTGGGAATTCATCCAGATCGGCAACTGCGGATCCCCCCTGGAAACCGATAAAGGCTGGATCGTGCTCACCCACGGCGTCGGGCCCATGCGGCAGTATTGCATCGGCGCCATGCTGCTCGATCTTGAAAACCCGGCAAGAGTCGTCGCCCGCCTTGAAGAGCCGTTACTTACCCCGAATGAGGAAGAGCGCGAGGGGTATGTCCCCAATGTCGTTTATACCTGCGGTGCGATTTTCCACAATAGCGACCTGGTCATTCCCTATGGCATGTCTGACATTACATCCGGTATAGCAACTGTTGGAGTAAGCGAACTAATTGACAGCATGTGCGCGGTAGCTTAGGAATTGTAAATTATTAACTCATCTTTTCATGTCAAAGGTTTGATCGTGTAGTTCCAATCAGTCCCATGAAATTCACCCGGATGTATGTTTAGGCTTTTTATCTGTTCATCGGAAATTTTGATTCCTGTAGGGTATTCGTTCAGGTCCAATGCAGCCTGGATAGACAAACCAGCGCTTGTTGAGGCATTGGCTATCAGATTTACAACCACTTCTCGGCTAATAAGAAAGGGCTGAAGGGCTGAAGGGGCGTCCTTCAATAATCAAATAAAGCCCTTTCAGGCACTCGTCTCCGTCAATTTGGACTGACTTGAGAGGGGGCTCTCTCAGACATTCCTGAACCGGTCGGCATCAACTCTCACACTTTCGACCCTCTCAGTGTTTATACCCCGGCGGAGTCCCTTGAGTTTGTCCGCACGTTATTCTCCATCCATCAGGTCAATGGGTGTGGCCCATCTCTTGTGGCCTCGCGGCCGGCACCCCGTGTAATTGTTCCGGTTGTGAGAAAAAGGCCTTTGTCGGCCCAACCGCTGAATGCGCCCGGCCCATCCCGGGATTAGTATCGTTCTGTGTGTAAGGTTGTGAAACATAAATCTGCGGATCTGCGCTGATGATTTTCACTCCCAACAGGAAAACCGACTCCTGTCAGGAGGTGGGTATGGGTATTTGAGGGGATAGTCCGGGCTGACGCGGTTCATGGTTGATAGCTCATCGTTCATGGGTGAAAGGTGCAAGGTTATTCAGGTGAAACAAGATCATCGGCGTCAATGTGATAGGGCTTCCCTCTCCTCACGATGGCGCCCAAAAAGGTCCTTTTATCCAAGTTCTTATATTCTTCGGTGGTAAACGGTATCGCCTCAATCATTGTGTTATACCGTGCCGCAATCCGGGATAGATACTGCATGCCTTCAATGCGCGTCTTATCTCGAAACCAGTCGGAAATAACGGCAAGGTCAATATCGCTGTGTTCCTCAGGGGTTCCATGGGCGTAAGAACCGAACAGGATCACCTCGTCCACAGGGATGTCGCGCATCAGCCTGGAGACAAAGCCCTTGATAATCTCATTTACCTGATTTTTTGATAAAGCCACTGGAACATCTCCCGAGTCTTTTGATAGATGGCTCGCGCCTTTTCATTATCGATGATTTCGGACAGACTCTCCTTGAAATCTCCGTAACGCGCTTCAATACAAAACGGAGTCAGTTCCGCCAGGAATATAACCTGATCCGAACTCAATAAAGACGAAATCTCGGCAACATCTGAAAGCCGATTCAAATTGTGTATCGGCAGGTTTTCTTTATTTTGATTCGCAATGATCGCTTTCAGCAGCTTCTCAATCGCCTGCTGGCACATATACCCAACGTAAAGATAACGGCCTGCGTCCAGCATCGCCTTTGCTGTATCGAGATCATATTCGGCTCTTTCGACCCAATGAGCGACAATCCTGTCCATCTGCGGACCCCTTTTTCTCTGGAAGTGCCTTTTTTTAAGGCAGTATCAAGAGACCCTACCTATGAAGCCGTTTTTACTCCCAACAGTCCGGAAAGACCCCTGTCAGGAGGAGGTAGGGGGTATTTGAGTGGATAATTCAGGCTAATGCGGTTCATGGCTGATAGCTCATGGCTGATGGATGAAAGGTCAAAGCTGAAAGCTACAAATCCAAGCGGATCATTCTCCTCCCCTTCCTGCATCGCGAAAAACGCCTTCCATTTTCTCTGCAAACGGTTCATTTTCAAGAAAACCAATGAGAGCGAAGCTATCCAGCACATATCCCTTTGCCAAGCTTCCCCTCCTCCCGCTCCATCTCGCGTTTTTTTTCTTTCATGTACGCCTTCAATATAGCAGACCCCCTCAACATGCCCCTTGCCGCCCGTATTGGATCAGCAGATTCCGGCACCATCAGAATACCTTCCTTAATGGGAACCCACCGGATTCTCGTAGCAGGAACAATGGCATATTTCTCCCGGAGCCCTTTGGGGATTACAACCTGACCCTTTGATGTAACTTTGGATGAACAGGTTTCCATCAGCTCTTCTCCACACGACATATTCTGGTTAAATTCATTGATGGTATTCAAGGTAGAGGAAGAGTAAGATTCTGTCAATCATCCTTTCTTACCGGCATGTACGCCAGAGGGTGCCTTCATTGGGCCGGCGTTTTCTGGACGTCCGCATGGCCCTAAGTGAAGTCATCCAAGTCCCGGAACCTGTTCACAGCCTTCCGCCCTGCGATCTCCCTTTCAAAACGCCCTCTCCAGCCGTACTTTCTCTGAGCCCGGGCTACCAGGATTTTCATCAGGGGCCTGAAGCAATAGAGCCAGATGGAGGTCCAGAGACGGGCTTGCTTTTGCATCCTTTCCGACGGTTCCCACCAACCCATAATTTTCTGGTTGTGATACCAGACCAAATACTGCAGGGTATCGGAAGAAATATGCCGGGTTTTTACGTTGGCCCACATGCCGTTGTAACGGGAGTAGTCGTAGCGGTTGGTCACCAGGTCGTTGTCCAGGAGGTACTGACGGATGTCGGTCTTGGGATATGGGGTAAGAATCTGGCAATAAGCGGTGTCGGCCCCGGTGGATTTCAGGAATTCATAGTTGTCAATGATCTCCTGTTCCCCATCGTCCGGGAATCCGAAGATCATCCCGCCCACTATCATGATGCCGTATTTGTGGCAAAGGGCGATCGCTTTACGCGACGCGTCGACGATATCGCCTTTCTTAGCGATCTGCAGGTTTTTCTTTGAAACATTTTCCATCCCCAGGAAAAGGGATTTGAATCCGGCCCGGGACATCTTTCGGACCATCGCTTCATTGCGGGCGATGGTCACGCAGTCTGCCTGGACCACCAGGACAAGGTTGCGGTACTTGCGGGCAATGATGGCGTCGCACAACTCCGTGACCCTTTCCGGAATCATGACGAAGTTGTCGTCTGATACGAAGATCCAACGGACACGTCGTTTATAGTAGATATCGTCTATGTCTGCCAGGATCCTTTCAATGGGGAACGATCGAAACGCCCGGCCGTACATGTGCCGGATACTGCAGAAGTTGCAGTTGCGCAGACATCCCCGGGAGGTCTCGATAACCTCCGAACTACGGTTCATAATGTGGTAGCCCCAGGTAAGCCGCCTTTTGTCCCGAACAGGCAGTTTTAGCGTTTTCAGGTCAAGCAGCTCCCCCTTAGGGTTGTGCACAAACCCGGCCCCGGTGTGGTAGGAGACCGATGGGATATCCTCAACATGTTCTTTGCCTTCCAGAACCCTGATCAACCGGCGGAAGGTATCTTCACCTTCACCCCGGACCAAGAAATCGAGCAGCTTTCCGCTTTCCGATTCGCCGATTTCCGCATACATGAGCGTGGCGTGGTAACCGCCAAGGACGATTTTCACTTCCGGTAGGAGTTGGCGGATCAGCTTGATCAGTTTTTTACATGTGGCATATTGCCAGGTCATACAGGAGAGCCCGACCACTTGCGGACGGAAACTTAAAAGGATACGGCCGAGATATTTACGGACATTGCGGCGCTTGCGGATAAGATCGACGATGCGAACGTCATGTCCGTCGTCAAGGTTGGCGGCCAGGCTGGCCAGGCCCAGGTTCGGCATATGGAAGGCGGACTCGTGCATGATCACGGGGGCCACATCGGGCATGGAAACCAGGACGATTTTCATAATTCCTCACAAGACCTTTTCTCGGATATGGCCTGACGGCCGCATTGGGGGGAGATGTATGGAAAAAATACTCCCCTTTCACAGGTCAATGGGGATAGTCCGGGCTGACGCGGTTCATGGCTGATGGCTCGTGGCTGATGACAAAAGGTTTTATGGGCTATGCGCCAAGGGCTATAATCCGAATCGCGGAGCGATTCTATTGGCTTCTGGCCCATACAAAATGTGCGGTTGAGGTTCTATTCAAATTGAGAGGAATCATACGGCAGGGGACGAAAATGTCAAGGGAAATCAATGCAATTGTGCGCCATTGGATCGGCGCCGTCCGGTTCATCCCTGCTCCGCCCCATGATCTGCCGGTCAGGGTACCGCCGTGGGGATGGTGACATTTCGGTCCTCTATCGCCGGCACTATGGGGGCGTCAGGAGGTCTATCAATTCCTGCCGTGAAAAGGTCTTGAGAAGATCCGGGTCGCTCTCTTTGACCACGCTGTCCATCAGGTTCCGTTTCCTCTGGATGACGGCGGCGATCTTCTCTTCAAGGGTCCCCTCGGTGACCAGCTTGAAGACATGGACCCCGCGTCTCTGTCCGATCCGGTGGACCCGGTCCGTGGCCTGATCCTCCCGCGCCGCGTTCCACCACATGTCATAGTGGATCACGACCGATGCGGCCACCAGGTCGATCCCCACGCCCCCGGCCTTGAGGCTCCCCAGATAGACCCGGCAGCCCGGGTCATCATTGAACCGGGCGATGATCTCCCCCCGGTTCCGGCTTTTCCCGGTAAGGGCGACAAAACCCACACCCAATTCCTTCAGGAACAGCTCCATGATGGATATCATTCCGATAAACTGGCTGTACACAACCACCTTCTGTCCGCTGTCGAGGGCCTCTGCCAGGATCTCCTTAAAGAGCTCCCACTTGCCTGATTCCAATTTGTCATAGTCATTCGCCTGTCCATTCATCAGGCAGGGGTGGTTGCAGATCTGCTTGAGGAGGTTGAGGAGGGCAAAGATGTGGATATAGGGGATGGTCTCCCCCTCGTTCTGGAGGGACCGCAACAATCCGCCACCCCTGGATGCGATGGCGTCCCGATAGAGCTTGACCTGATCCTCACTTAGCAGGCAGTTCCGGAGGTCCTCGATCTTGGGGGGAAGATCATTGAGGACCGTCTCCTTTCGTCGCCGAAGACTGAACGGCGAAATGAGCCTCCCCAATGCCTCGGCCCTGGGGCTGGCAGGGTCCGTCTCAATGGGTTTTACGAAATCGTTTTCAAAATCGCGGTCCGTTCCCAGATATCCCGGAAGGGTCAGGTCAAAGAGGGCCTTCAATTCCATGAGGCGGTTCTCGATGGGCGTTCCTGTCAACCCCAGCTTCACCGGGGCCTTGATCTCCTTTGCGGCCTGGTACGCCAGGGTTTCCGGGTTCTTGAGATTCTGGATCTCATCAAAAAACGCACCCCCAAAGGCGATATTCTTTAACCTCTCTATGTCCCTCCTCAATATCCCGTAGGATGTCAGCAGGACGTCGCCGGCATCTACCGCTGCCTCAAGGTCCCGCTCGCTGCCGTGATAGATGACCGGCCTGAGAGTGGGGGCATGGGCGCGGATCTTATGGTCCCAATGACTCAAGACCGTGGTGGGACATACCACCAGGAAAGGGCCGCACGCCTCTTCCCGCTCCTGGAGACCCACCATAAAGGCCATGACCTCGTGGGTCTTGCCCAGGCCCATATCGTCGCAGAGAAGCCCGCCAAAACCGTTTTCAAAGAGAAAATGGAGCCACTCCACGCCCCGCTCCTGGTAGGGTCTGAGCGAAGAGGCCAGGCCCTTCAGCCTCGGCAGGTCACGGCCGGGCTTGAGTTCAACCATCTTCCGAAAGAGGTCCGTATCATCATTGTCGCCCGATATGTCAACGGGACGGCCGGCCCCGGCATAGACGCGGAGGAGGTCCATTCGGGACAGCCCGATGTTCCCGGCCTCACCGGATACCGGGTCCTCTTTGAACCGGTGCAGGATGGGGGTGAGGCCGTCGAATTCCGCGGATTCACAGTCGATCCATCCCCCTGCGGTGCCGATGTACCGGAGGCCCTCCTTCTTGGCGCCCAGTATCTCCGCCAGAGAAATGGACCGGTTTCCGAATCCATAGTCTGCGGAGAGCCAGCACCAGTCCCTGCCCAGGGATGCGGGGGTGATTTTCAGCCGGTCAAAGGTCCGTATCATGCGAAGGGGCCTTAGGTCCTCATCCACCAGGGCCGAGGAACCATCGGCCTCATGGCCGAATTCCTCAAAAAAGCTGGGGACCTGTGACTTTTTCAGGACCATCCGGACCGGCGCCTGGAATTTGCGTTGGGTCAACCCTTCAGGCTCCAGTTCGGCAAGGAGACCCATTTCTTTGATATAGATCAGATTCCCATACCTAAACTTCTCCAGGTCTTCTCTTTCAAAGAAGCGGGTCTCGCCGTTTTCCTGGATCAACTGAATCAGGGGCCTGACCTCCAGGTCCAGTTGCGTATTCGGACTCACCTTGAAGATGGATTTCAACGGGACGGGGTGAATGGCGAAGTGGTGCTGATTTGGGAGAAGGTCTTGAAAGGTCCGCAGCAACGACCTGACCTTGTGGCGTGGAATCACCATGCGAAAGAGCATCTCCCCGTTGCTGTCTCTGACGCCAACGGTGAATGCGCCCGTATTCTCTTCTATGGCCGGATAGAAGGCACACCCCTCCCGGCCGAATTCGCGGTACCCATGATACGCCATCCGGTACCAGAATGATCCCTCCAGAACCTGCCTGCGCGTCTTGAAGCCCCTCTCGCGCATCAACCGTTCATTTTCCGTGAGGGTCATGAGGGCCAGGCGATCGAGAATCATGCCCCTGTTGGGAACCGCATCCCGATCCGACGTGCCCACGCAACGCTCCATAAACCTGACCCTGGCAGGTCCCTTTAGGTAAGAGCGGACCATCTCCTCCCCGGAGGCATCGATCACCCGGGTTACATGCCCTCCATTTCGATCCAGGACCTCCATGGTCACGACGGTATCCGGCCTTTCCCTGCATTTGTCCGACAGGATTTCTGCGAGACGATACCAGATGCTTGGCCTGAAATCCTCCACAGGCGTCTTTCCGTCAAGCCTTTCGGTGAGTGTCCTGGCCAGTTTGGTCAGCCTCTGAACATGGGTGCATGTCCGCTTTTTATATACGGAACAGGAGCAGAATCGCTGCCTGAGGCCCGACTTCTCATCTTCCACAAGAACGGCGATGCCCGGTCGCTTGTCCTCCGGGGCCGGGAACAGGGCCAGGCCATGGCGATGAAACTCAAGCCGGTGAATATCAGCGCTTGAAAATCCTTTGCCTGCCTGTTTGGCGATCTGCTTTTCGGCAGGTTTCTTTCTTGTCGTCGTCATAGGGCAGCATACATAAATTCAGGGTGGTCGGAAACGTCCATGTTCGGCGGGGTTTTTGCGACATGGATGGTGGGGTAGACATAAAACACATCAACAGGCTTGTCGATGCTGATTGATTTGGCAACCCAGGAATTGTCGTCCACATAGTTGGGTTTTTGGGGAATGGTCGTGCACCCTGTCAGAATGAATAGTGCTCCTATGAAGCAGTTAACAAAGTTTTTGTATCTCATCGTTCGATCCTTCCTTTGCATCTATTAGACGACAAAAATATATTTCTTGTCCTATGATATCAACCGGTTGTCACATGAAAAGAGCGACCGGGCAGGGACAAGCACGACCACGGGCAGCTTTTCCGGTACCACGTCGTTCCCGGCGAGGCTGAGCGGCTCTTTTCTCCTCTGCCCCATTCGCTGAAGACCGAGGTTAGGGGTGGTTATGATGCCGTGGGTGAGAGAACGCTACAGATCCCGAGGGGATGAAAAGAGGGTGCCCTGCCGGTTGTCGGTCGTTTCAGGCCCTTGTGAGGTCGTTTGGGCCGGTTCTATCTCGCCCTTGAGGAAGTACCTGCCGAACATCCTGTTGAAATCGGTCCAAGACCCCTCGTGCCGGTCCCTTTCCATGAACCGGCCGAGACCGTTTATCTTGGCATCGAGATCGTCTATCAGATGGAGGGCAAAGGCCTCCAAGAACTTGGGCGCCTTGGGGGACCCGAAATCGTACTGGCCGTGGTGACTCAGGATCAGATGTCTTAATCGAACGGCCAGTCCCTGTGGAAAATCAGGGAATCCCTTCAACTTCTCATCGACCATGCCCGCACCCAGTACCAGATGACCGACCAATCGTCCTTCATCCGTATAGTCGATGAGAAGATCGTATGTAAGTTCCCTGATCTTGCCGATATCGTGGAGAAAGGCCGATGTGATGAGGAGGTCCCGGTTCAGCTGGGGATAATGATCGACCGCATGTACGGCCATTCGACAGACCGACAAGGTATGCTCCAGGAGGCCCCCTAAATAACCGTGGTGAAAGGTTTTTGCAGCCGGGGCCCTTTTAAACCGGGCCATAAACTCCCGATCCCCCAGGAAACTGTCCACCAGTCCTCTCAGATGCACATCCTGTATCCCCCGGAGAATTTCCCGGAGGGCGCGGACCATGGTCGACGGATCTTCGGGACTTTTCTCAAGAAAGATTTCCGGATCCGGCGGTTCATTGAACAGATCCAGGCCGGAGACGGTGATCTGGATCTGATCACGGTAGGAACCGGCCTTCCCTTCCACCTGGACGATATCTCCCTCATGAAAAAGCCCTGAAACCGACTCAGCGTTTTCCCAGATCTTTGCCGATATCTCGCCGGTCCTGTCCGCCAGGGTCAGGCTCAAAAATGCATTTCCATTACGCGTCTTTGCCACGCGCTTTTCCTTGACCAGGTAACAGCCCGAAACCCGGTCTTCCACCTGAATGGCATCGATCCAGTGATGGGGGAAGCGATTCTCAGTCTGGTTTTTTGTCATTGTCACAACCAAAATTTTTCACACAAAGGCACCAAGACGCCAAGGTCCCGCCTTCTTACAAGGGGGTGACCGATAATAATCCACTTGCCTGTCCGAAAGCTTTAGATATGCCCCCATCCAGCATCTCCAATATCCAGTATCGAGCATCCAGAATCAAATACCAGAAGTCAGAAGTCGGATGTCAGATGTCAGAAAAAATGCACTATCCCAGCAACCATGAGCTATGAGCCGTCAGCCAGGCGCCTGTATCCCTAAACCAGCTACGAGTAACCAGTTTCAAGTATCCAGCACCCAGTATCCAGTATCGAGCATCCAGCATCCAGACCCCTAATCATCAAAATTGCCTGCACCGCCTTTTTTCGCACCGAACCCGGCGGCCCTCTCCCGTATCCTGGCCTCTGTCCATTGGGCCGGATCCTCGATCCGATTCCCTTTGGGACCCAGATCATGGGAACCTGCCTTCAAGATGGCCTCTATGCCCAGAGGAGCGGTATCCCGGGCGTTAAAAACATTGACCAGAAGGTCATAGACAAAGTCCTCCACCCCCTTTACCATCCTCTCCCGGATCTCCCGGGGAAGGCCCAGCAGCTTGTTCTCAAAGGGGAGATTGAGCTTCTTATAGTTCCCCCCCTTAAGTCCTTCTTTCTTGGCATAAGCCACCATCTGTCCCCACATCTCATCGGTCACGCCGTTGGAGGAGACCTTCAGGAATTCGCCGCTGTCGTCTAAGATGGCATTGCCGAATTCATTGACCTGCACCCCCCACGAAATCATCTGGAGGGCCGTTGCCACATTGGCCTTGGTGGTACGGGTCTGTTGGGTAATCTCTCTGAGACGTTCGGAGCTGTTGCCGGAGGTCCCATGCTGGGCGCCTGAGACATTGTATTTGGCCAGGGCGTTGTGGATCTCAACGGTCAGGGGCACCTGGATTCCCGCATCGCTTGCCTCGATCCCGTGGGTGGTCCCGTTATTGAGGGCGATCCAGTCCGGGAAGATGTCGTGGGCATTGAGACCCTGAATCAAGAACAATGCCTCGCCGGGGGTGGAGAGGCCCTCCTTCCCCTTTATCTCGCCCACCTCGGTCTCATATCCCGCCCACCGGGGCAGATAGGGACTCAAGGTCAGGCTGGCCAGAAGATTTTCATCGTCAGGCAGGTGTGATGCATCAATGGCCACCGAGGTGATGCCCGCGTCAAACATGGACGGGATCTCGGTCTTTGCCGCCTCCACGTCCTTGGCACCCTTGATGCCGTAATGATCCGCATGGATGGCTACCGGGACCGTAATGCCCAGCTCATTCATGATGGCATCCGTGTGGGTGGCCATGTTCCAGTAGTTGATTGCACAATAAGGGGTGGCGCCTCCCTCGGATTTGGCGATTTCGATGATAATGGCGGCATTGGCCCTCTGGGCCGCCTTGAGGGCCCCGTAAATCACAAACCGGTTCCGGCCGTTGGCCGCGATGGTCATGGCCTTTCCTTTTTTGGTGAGTGCCCGGTCAATCACCTTCCCGCTGACGATCAGGGCCCTGGAATGGGGGAATACGCCCTTGATGTTGGGTGGACGACCGATCTCGAGCGCCTTTTCAAATTCCTTTGAGTCATTTCCCGTATGAACAGTCATGGCTGACCTCCTTTCCTTCTAACGCGGCATCGCCGCAATCAATCCCGCCAGGGCGGGACTCACACAGAGACCAAAGCACACAAAGAATTTTTCGGTAAAGAAACGGAAACATGCCCTTTTCTCTGTGTTCTTTGCCTGCCCCGTGAAACCTTTTCTGTGTTGTTTCACTCGGGGTGGCTCCGTGTGAGTTTATAAAACAAGGCGTACTGAGATACAAAGCCCCGATTTCACGACGCTTCCCGTCCGGGCTCCTCTGTTTCTTTTTGGATTTTTTTCCGGAGGTCCGGATCTTCCCTGGCCAGCTCCCCGGCCTTTTTGAAATGGAATTCGGCCTTTTGAGTTTCCCCGATTCTCTTGAAATAGACTCCGAAATAATAGTGGGCGAGCGCCAGCCGCTTTTCCCTCCCGTACAAAAGGCCTAAGTGGTAAAATACGTCGTTTCTTACCGGCGGAAGATAGGAAAGCTTTTCAAAAAACCGGAGGGCCTCCCGATTCCGGCCGGCGCTTTCGTAGGTAACCCCCAAGAGGAAGAGAGCGGTCTTATCCCCATGGTCCAGTCTGAGGACCTTCTCCAATACGGCCTCGGCCTCTTTGTCCTGGCCGTTCATCTGATAGACCTCTCCGAGAGCCCTCAAAGCAGGGATGAAATCAGGTTGCGCTTCAAGCGATTGCTTCAGCTCTTCGATGGCCCGGTCATAACTGGATTGTTCCATATACGCCATTCCGAGGCCGAAATGGGCGAGCGGAGCAGCGGGATCCTTCTCCAGCTCTTTTTTAAATACCCTTTCCGCATCGCGGGGATCGAGGCACTTGGCCGTGATCACGGTCTTGAATGCGGGAAAGCGGGACTCGAGCAGGGCGGCTTCCCGGCTCAATGTCTTCGAGGCGTTCTTATTCAGCATTGATTCTAAGTTGGCCATCCTTTCGGGACCCGTGGGATGGGTGAGGAGATAGGCCGGAATCTTGCCCGTGCCTAAATAGCTCCCTTTCTGGATCTTATTCAGGGCGTGAATCATTCCCTCCGGATCAAATCCGGTCGGCGTCATGTACTTGAAGCTCAGTTGGTCGGCCTGTCGTTCGTCCTCCCTGCTGTAATGCAGCTGCGCCTGCATTCCGGCCGCGATGGACCCGGTCATTATAGCCCCCGCAACCTCGCCCCCGAGGAGCATCCCGGCCAGGATCCCGGCCAGCGTCGCCAGCCCGATGGTCTTGCTCTGTTCAATTCGCTGGGACAGATGTCTTGCCGAGATATGGCCGATTTCGTGACAGATGACCGCAGCCAGCTCATCGATGCTGTCCATGGCCTCTATCAGCCCGGAAAATACGAAAATATGGCCTCCCGGCGCGGCAAAGGCATTCAAGGTAGGGTCTTTGATCACATAGAAATTAAAAGGGAAGCTCTTGGTTTCCAGAGGACGGATCAGGTATTGACCCAGGTCGTTGATGTATTGATTGACAAACGGATCATCCACGAGCTGGAGCTGGGCCAGCACCTGGGCCATGAATTCCTCCCCCATCTCGCGCTCGTCTTCAATGGAAAGGGCGGACGCCTCAGACACATATGGAGACGGCGCATACGACAACAGGGACAAGGTGCATGCAAAGACAACCCCGTAACGAAGGGCGCGGCATATCCTGTTCATGGGGCAACATCCTCTGAAGCCGCACCATCCGCCTCCACCTGCGGGGCCTCGCTCCAGAGCCCCTCCAGGTCATAAAATTCCCTGAGCGGCTGGTAAAATATGTGAATGATTACATCTCCGTAGTCCAAAAGAACCCACTGGCCCTCCTGTTCCCCTTCCGCGCCATAGCATCGAAGGCCTGCGTCCCGCAGGGTCCTCTGGAGATGGCGGGCAATGGCCTGAACCTGCCGGGTGGAACTCCCGCTGGTAATCAGAAAATAATCGGCAACCGATGTGAGGGCCTCCACATACAACAGGACCGGAACCAGGGCCTTCCGTTCCCTGATGGCCTTCAGACAGAGCCGTGCTTTATCAATGGATTGCATCATTCGTAATACAGTCTTTCCGTGCCGATGACGGATACATCAATCGGCAACGGCATCCGGGTGAGAATGACATATGTGAACGCCGGGTCTATGGACGTCCATCTGTCTTTATCTGGTACCCGAACGGAAACCCGGAAAATCAAGAAATAGTGAAATATGAGAAGAGGTTCTGTTAATGTAAATTTTGTTCCATCGGTTTTCAATTTTAAATTCTTGAATATTCAATAGTGCCTGAATCACGCCAAGGCGTGATTTTCGTTCAGGCACTATCTATCTTACCGATAAAGTCCGTTTTTGGCAATATATATGCCGACACTCTCAGGGACCAGGAAGCGAATCGACCTCTTGTCCCTTACCATCTCCCTGATGCGGGTGGAAGATATATCCATGAGGGTCGTATTCACCAACCGCACCGTCTTGCCGGACGGGGCCGTAAAAAAATCCGCACCTGTTGTTGCCGGTTGGGTCCCCATCCCCAGACGCGACACTGCCTCCCTGAGCTTGACTGTCTCAAAGCCGGGACGGTTGATGATGATGAAGTGGGCATAGTCAAACAGATGCTCGTATTCCTTCCAGGTGGTGATCTCCAAAAAGGCGTCCATGCCCAGGATAAAAAAGATGTCTACGTCCGGACCGACGATATGGTGGAGTTCCCTGAGGGTCTCAATGGAATAGGAATGCCCGGGTCGCCTTCCTTCCAGGTCCATGGCTTCAAGGCAGGGAGAAATATCTGCGGCCAGCCGGGTCATGGCCAACCGGTGATTGAATGGCGTAACGGCCTCGTCTGTCTTGTGCGGGGGGGATGCGGAAGGGATCAGATATACCTTTTCCAGATCCAGCCGCTGGCATATTTCCTCTGCAGAACGAAGATGCCCTAAATGAATCGGATCAAATGTCCCGCCCAAAATGCCGATTTTCAAAAAGCCCTCCTGATGGGCCTTTAATCTCTCGTCTGGCCTTGCCCGTAGACGATAAATTTGGTGGTGGTCAGTTCCTCCAACCCCATAGGGCCGAACGCGTGCAGCTTGGAGGTATTGATCCCGATCTCGGCGCCGAGTCCCAGCTGGTTGCCGTCGTTGAACCGGGTGGAGGCGTTGACCAGGACCACGGAGGAATCCACCTCTGCCAGGAACCGCTGGGACCGCTCATAATCGCGGGTAATAATGGCCTCCGTATGCCGGGATCCATAGGTTTCGATATGATCGAGGGCCTCATCCATATCGGTAACGATCTTGACGGCAAGGATCAGGTCCAGGAACTCCGCAGGCCAGTCGGCCTCTTCTGCCGGGCGGATGTCCGGGATGATGTCCAGACATCGGGGACATCCCCGGATCTCGACGCCCGCATCCCGAAACCGCTTCACCATTTTCGGCAAAAAATTCGGGGCTACGGCCTCATGCACCAGGAGGGTTTCCATGGCGTTGCAGACCCCGGGCCTCTGGACCTTGGCATTATAACAGATCTCCTCCGCCGTTTGGACGGAGGCGGACCGGTCCACATAGACGTGGCAGACGCCTTTGTAATGCTTCAATACCGGGATCCTGGAATGGCTGGTGACGAATCTGATGAGGCCTTCGCCCCCCCTTGGAATGATGACGTCGATCCACTCTTCCAGACCGATCAGGAGGGTAACGGCCTCCCGGTCGGTGGTCGGTATGACCTGGATGGCCTTTCGGGAAATCCCGGTCTCGGTCAAGGCCTCACCCAGGATGCGACCCAGGATCATATTGGAATGGATGGCCTCAGAGCCCCCCTTCAGGATCACTGCATTGCCCGATTTGAGGCACAGGCCTGCCGCATCCACGGTCACGTTGGGTCGGGATTCATAGATAAATCCGATAACGCCCAGGGGGATCCGGACCCGGCCTACCTGAAGCCCGTTGGGCCGTTTCCACATGCCCGTAATCTCCCCCACCGGATCGGGCAGGCCCGCCACCTCCCGAAGACCCCCCGCGATATCCGCTATGACCGAGGCATCCAGGGTCAGGCGGTCGATCATGGCCGTGGAGAGGCCTGTTTCTCTTGCCAGGGCCAGGTCCTTTTGGTTTTCCCGGACGATCTCTTCCTGGTGCTCCAGAAGCCGCGTTGCCATCAGCTCCAGGGCATCATCCTTCTGCCGCCTCCCCATTCTCCGGAGCTGCCGTGAGGCCTCCCGGGCCTCCCGGGCCATATTTTCCATCATATGCGAAAGCCGCATAGTTCCTCATCCTCCATCTGATCCGCCAGGACCAGGTTGTCCCGGTGGATGATCTCGTCATCGTGCTTAAATCCCAGCCTCGCCGTAATCTCGGTGCTTTTCGCACCCATAATTGTTTTGATGTCCCCGGAATGGTAATTGACCATGCCTACGGCAATCTCCTTCCCCGACTCATTCAGGAGGAGGACCGAATTGCCCAGGCTGAATCTCCCCCTCACCTCCCGAATGCCGGAAGGGAGAAGGCTCTTTCCCTCTTTCAAAATAGCGGTTTCAGCCCCCCTGTCAATAACAATTTCCCCCTTGGGAGACTTGGTAAAGGCGATCCAGTGCTTTCGACTGCACAGGGGCCGGCCCCCGGGTAGGAACAGGGTGCCTTCCTCCTCTCCGTCAAATATCCGTTTCAGGATACCCGGCGTCAACCCGTTGGCGATAAGGGCCGGGACCCCCCGAAGCGTGACCTTCTGGGCCGCCTTGATCTTGCTGGCCATGCCCCCCCTCCCCAGAAATCCGGGGATCGTGCTGGCAAACCGTGAGATCTTACGGTCCACCTTTTCCACCACCCGGATCAGCCTGGCGTCCGCGTGGTCGCGGGGGTCCTTATCAAACAGTCCGTCGATGTTGGTGAGGTTGACCAGGAGCTGCGCATCGGTCAGGTTGGTCACCATGGCGCTCAGGTTGTCGTTGTCGCCGAATTTGATCTCGTCCACTACTACGGTATCGTTTTCATTGATGATTGGGATGATTTTCCACGAAAGAAGGGTGAAAAGGGTATTCCGGGCGTTCAGGTATCGGCGTCGGTGGGTCAGGTCGTCGCGGGTCAGCAGGATCTGGGCCACTTTGTATCCACACTGGCCGAAGGCATGCTCATAGGCCAGCATGAGACTGCTCTGACCGATCGCTGCCATAGCCTGCTGCTGGGATACGGATTGGGGCCGCTTTTTCATGCCGATCTTCTTGAGACCCGATGCAATGGCCCCGGAGGAGACCAGTATGATTTCCAGCCCCCCCCTTCTGAGGCCGCACATGTCGGCGGTGATATTGTCGATTACGCCCATGTTGAGACCGTTGGCAGAGGTGAGAACACCGCTTCCCACCTTGATCACGACCCTCTTGACCCGTTTTAGCAGCTCTTTTCTGGCTGACTTTTCCGCTTCTGTTGTCATCTCCGAACCTCACCCACGCATTCAATCTGCCAACGCTGTTGTCTGCTTCCACTTCTCCAGGATCATCCGCTTCAGTTCATCAAGCCCCTCACCGGTCAGCGCCGACACAGAAAGGGATTCCATCCCCTTCTCTGCAAGGGCATCCCGAAGGGCTGCAGGATCCCGGTGCTCCGGCCGGTAGAGGTCCATCTTATTGATAACCACGAAACAGGGTTTATTCATAAGTGACGGGGCGAATGCCGCCATTTCTCGCCGGAGGGTCAGGAAATCTTCCAGAATGTCCCGGGCAGGCGTATAGGTAATGTCCAGGATATGCACCAGCAGGTTTGTCCGTTCGATGTGTTTCAGAAAACGATCTCCCAGACCCCGGCCTGAACTGGCCCCTTCAATCAGCCCGGGAATGTCTGCGATCACCAGTGCCCTGTCGTCATCAAAGTGGATAACGCCTAAATTTGGAAATATTGTGGTGAAGGGATAACTGTCCACCTTGGGACGTGCCATGGTAAGGCGGGAAAGGAGGGTTGATTTGCCTGCATTAGGGAACCCGATCAGGCCGATATCGGCCAGGAGCTTGAGTGTCAGCCTGAAGCGTTTCTCCTGACCCGGGAGCCCTGGCTGGGCCATCCGGGGGGTCTGGCGGGTTGATGTGGCGAAATGCTGGTTTCCTCTTCCTCCTTTTCCGCCGTGAAGGAGGGTGACTTCCTGATTGTCATGGATCAGATCGGCGACGATCTGGCCGCTCGTGTCGTCCTGAATGAGGGTTCCCACGGGCACTTCGATGACGCAAGGCCCGCTGTTCCTGCCCGACTGCTGTTTCCCTCTTCCAGGCTCACCGTTTCCCGCCTTGAAATACCGGCGACTGCCGAAATGACTCAGGGTGCGGTGCTGCTTTCCGGCCCTTGCAATGACATCGCCCCCATCGCCCCCATCGCCCCCGTCCGGGCCGCCCTTGGGGATAAACCGCTCTCTCCTGAAGCTGACACACCCCCTTCCCCCATCTCCCGATCTGGCCGTAATGACCACTTCATCCAGAAAAACCATAGGGTCGCTCTACAGGGGGCCGGCGGTCAACATCTCATACAGCGTAAACGCTGACCTTTTTTCGATCCCTGCCCATGCGCTCAAAGGCAACGGTTCCATCAATCTTGGCAAAGATGGTATAGTCCTTTCCCAGACCCACGTTGTTGCCCGGATGGATTTTGGTGCCTTTCTGGCGGACCAGGATATTTCCTGCCAGAACATTCTGGCCGGCATACCGCTTGATCCCGTATCTCTGTCCGGCGCTGTCCCTCCCGTTCCGGGAGCTGCCGCCTGCCTTCTTATGTGCCATTGTTTTGTACCTCTTGCCCTGAAGCCTCCGCATGGGCCCCTTTGATATCTTCGATCCGGACCAGCGTAAATTGCTGCCGGTGGCCCTTTTTTCGGCGGTAGTCCTTTCTCCGCTTGTACTTGAAGATCATGACTTTTTTGCCCTTGCCATGGTGGGTAATACGGCCGACCACCTTACTGTTTTCAACAAAAGGCCGGCCCACCTCGATGGTTTCGCCGTCCGAGGTGAGAAGAACCTCCTCAAAGTCGATGGTTTCCCCTACCTCGCCGTCCAACCGTTCGAATCTCACCTCGTCGCCCTTGGCAACCCGGTACTGTTTTCCACCTGTTTTGATAACTGCATATGCACACATGGTACGCCCCGCTCCTTTTCAACAAAAAATGAATTTATCAATTTATAGAAACCAGTTAGCCAAGTCAAGAAGAAAATTGCAAATTCCTATCCAAAGATACTTGAAATTTCCTCCTTTGACAAGAACTCACGGGCCGTTCCCCAGGATGCCGGATGGATAAGGAGGGCTTCTGTAAACCAGACCCTCCGACCCCTTCCCGTCCACCCCCGGTGACCGTCCAAAGGACGGTGTTCCGGACCCTATGGACAGGTCCTTTGAATTAGGATAACATTAAATAATGGAAAAAAGCCATTATTTTAAAGGAGCCTGCCATTCTGTCCGGGAACGCCACAAATGATTTCAGATGCCGCTTCTTTGAGGGTTTTGAATAGGTCATTGGACTTTTCATCACATTGTTACGCCATGACGTCCGGGATCCCCCACATTCTCATACTTGCCCGATACCCTGTTCCGGGCAGGGTCAAGACGCGTCTGGTCCGGGCCCTGGGACCTGGGGGATCGGCCCGGCTGCACCGGCGGATGACAGAGCATGTGGCGGGCGTTGCCCGTGGGGTAAGAGATGCCGAAGAAACAGGAACCGGCGTGGAAATCACCATCTGTTATACCGGCGCCTCCAGAAGGGACTTCCGGACCTGGCTGGGGATGGATTTCCAATATGCGCCGCAGGGCACTGGGGATCTGGGCGCCCGAATGGCACGGGCCTTTGACAGGGTTTTTCAAAAAGGGGCCGGGCCTGCTGTTTTGGTCGGTACGGACGTGCCCGGGATCACCTCCGATATCCTTCATCAGACGCTCCAAGCCCTTCGGGGGAACGACGTGGTCCTGGGCCGGGCCGCTGACGGGGGGTATTACCTTATCGGGATGAGATCTCCATTTCCGGGCGTATTTGACCCTATTGATTGGGGAACCGGCCGGGTATATGAACAAACGCGCAGCCGTATCCGGTCTCTGGGTCTCACCTGCGCGGATCTCCCGGTTCTTCAGGATGTAGATCGTCCCGAGGACCTGGGGCCCCTTCGCACGGACCCCCGCTTCTCGGATCTGTTTTCGGGCGGGCCCTTGGTTTCCGTTATTATTCCGACCCTTAATGAATATCGCACGATCAATCGCCTGCTGGATCGTCTGCTGCTTTCAGAGAAAATCGAACGTATCGTAGCAGACGGAGGGAGCGACGATGGCACCCGTGACATGGCGGCCCGGTCCGGGGCAACCGTGTTGGAGGTATCCGGGGGCCGGGCCTTTCAGCAGAACGCCGGCGCCGCCATTGCCCGGGGGCGTATCCTCTTCTTTCTCCATGCCGATACGCTGCCGCCCGAAGGATATGCCGGCAAGATCCGCGCGGCCCTGGATGATCCTTCGATAGCAGGGGGCGCATTCCGTTTCAAGACGGACGAGGACAGCCCCGGCATGCGACTGGTCGAATGGGTCACCAACCTTCGGTCCCGCGTGGTTCAACTGCCCTATGGAGACCAGGGGCTCTTTCTCGAAAAAAGGGTCTTTGACGAGATGGGCGGGTTCCCTCCCATGCCCATCATGGAGGATTTCGTGTTGATGCGTCGCCTTCGCATTCGCGGCAGGATTGTCACGCTTTCCGATGCGGCCATCACCTCGGCACGGCGCTGGCAACATCTGGGGGTCGTTCGCACAACTCTTGTGAATCAGGTCATGATCCTGGGATTCCTTGGCGGCATGCCGATTCAGATGCTCGAGCGACTCTATAGAAATCAATCAAGGCAGAAGTCGTGATGAGGGTTGATGGTTGGGTGCGCTTCAGTTATCAAGTTGATATTCGATTTCTGCGCGGAAGCCCATTGTTTTGATGATATCTATGCCAAGGTGCTGCCCGCTGAAGAGGAGGGACAGGAATCATCCGTCCGTCGGCACCGCATACTGAAGGCTCAGGGGGAAGGACGCGCCCGGCGGCGCACGCGCGCATGGGGTCGATGGCAAAATGATCGGCGGTTTTGCGCTGGTGGCCTTTCCGATACGATATGAGATATCCGGTGTGCTGACCTTTGTCGTGAACCAGGAGGGCGTGGTTTACCAGAAGGAACTGCCATGATGCTGTTTAACCTTGATAAGAGCTGAACAAAAAGTAAGTCGAATTGAAGAATATGCGATGAGGAGTAAGATGAAACAGGAAATCGTCTCTCTGACTGTGGCCCTCAATCTGGTATTTGCGGTGCTTGCCTTGGCGCAGACGCCGGACAAACAGGCGAATCAGCCTGCCAAGAAGTTCTATTCTCTGCCGGATATTACCCAGCAGAAATTGACCGGGGATTTCGATGCGATCATAAAGCGGCGTGTCATCCGCATCCTGGTAACCTACTCAAAAACCCATTTTTTTGTTGACAAGGCAACTCAGCGGGGGCTCACCTATGACATGGGCCGGCTTTTCGAGGACAGCGTCAACAAAAAGCTCAAAAAAAAGCATGTTCGCGTCCATGTTGTGTTCATACCCGTGTCTTATGATGAACTTATCCCGGCCCTGATTGAGGGCCGAGGGGATATGGCCGTCGCCAATCTGACGATCACCCCGGAGCGCCTCAAGCAGGTGGACTTTACCGAGCCGACGAGGAGGAATGTCTGCGAGATCGCGGTCACCGGTCCCGGGGCCGAGCCGATCTCTACCCTTCAGGACCTATCGGGGAAAGAGGTTTATATACGGAAAACGGCGAGCTATTACGAAAGCATCCAGAATCTCAATGCCGAGCTGAAAAAGGCAGGCAAGGCGCCGGTGAAGGTGAGGCTCGCGCCACCCGAGCTGGAGGATGAAGACATTTTGGAGATGGTAAATGCCGGTCTTGTGAAGTTCACGATTGTGGACAACCACATTGCCGAGTTCTGGAAGCAGATCTTCAAGAATATTGTCTTGCACCCGGAAGCGGCCGTCCGAACCGGTGGGGAACTCGGGGTCATGATCCGCAAGAACAACCCGAAGCTCAAGGCAGCGCTTGACGAGTTCCTTTCCCACTATGCTGAGGGCTCCAAGACACGCAATATATTGCTGCAGAAATATCTCAAGAACACAAAGCTTGTTAGGAACGCCACCTCCAAGGAAGATCTGGCCAGGTTCGAAGCTACCATCGAGTTTTTCCGGAATTACGGAGACAAATACCAACTGGATTACCTGCTCATGATGGCTCAGGGGTATCAGGAGTCGAGACTCGACCAGAATGCGCGAAATCCGTCGGGCGCCATCGGCATCATGCAGGTGCTGCCGAGCACGGGCAAGGAGATGGGGTTTGCCGACATCACCAAAATCGAACCCAACATTCACGCCGGCGTGAAATACATCCGCTTCATGATGGACCAGTTTTACGCCAATGAGCCCATGGACCCGCTGAATAAGGGGCTGTTTACCTTCGCCTCATATAATGCGGGCCCCGGCCGCGTCTCTCAACTTCGCAAACAGGCGGCCAAGCGGGGTCTCGATCCCAACAGGTGGTTCAATCATGTGGAAGTCATTGCCGCGGAAAAGATCGGCCGTGAAACGGTGCGGTATGTGAGCAACATCTACAAGTATTACCTGGCCTACAAAATGGTCATGGAACAGAGAGCCGAGCGTGCGAAGGTTAAGGAGGCGGAAAAAAAGGAAGTGGGGAAGTGACGGTGTCTATAACTTATCGAAATAAAAAAAAGAAACTATGAGGAGGAGAGATCTGGCGTGGTTTAGGCAGTTGCCTTGATCAGAAGAGTGCCTCCTATCCGAAGCAACTTCGACCGCCTTAAAAACCCTTTTATCCTGCTACAAACCCCAAAATGTCACCGGCATCAACAACCTGTGATATCTAAATCCCGGCGGCTTGTGCGAGCCTCGTAAAAGATTCTGACAGTCAACCAACGGCGCTGGCAAATCCACCTTTTACCGTCTTTTCCTGAAATCCCGCGGCATCAACCTGATCAACGCCGATATCATTGCCAGGACCATAAACCCTGTAAATAATGAATCTGCCAGCTATAAGGCCATGATCATCGCGGAAAGGCTTCGAGAGGACCTCCTGCGTCAAGGAATTTCCTTTTGTTTTGAAACGGTATTTTCACATCCCTCCAAGATAGATTTCATTGCCAGGGCAAAATCACTGGGCTACCACATCGTCCTTGTGTACATCCATTTAGAAACCCCGGAACTGAATGAGGCCCGTGTACATCAGCGTGTCGCTGAAGGCGGCCATAATGTACCTTCTCAGAAAATAAGGAGCCGCATCCCGAGGACGATGAAACATATCGCAAACGTCCTTCCCCTAATTGACGAAGCGCGGCTGCTGGACAACTCCCTGTTTGATGCTCCTTTCCGAAAGATTGCCGTTATTGAACGCGGAGCATTGATTGAGTCAGTAAGTCCGCTGCCGGGCTGGGCCAAAAAAATATTGAAAGCCTGCAGTTGAGACATTCCTGTAGGGTCGCGGAATGCCGTTCGCGTAGTCTTGACGCCTATGCGACTTTTTTGAATGCGTCACACCCCAAACAGATCTCTTTTCACTGGTTCTACTCATGGCCTCGCATGGAAAAAGAGGATGTCGCCGTAGTAGGCGGTGGCGGATTCTCCGGTGTTGTCCGTATCGGTCATGATCGCCACCCCGGAAATCATGGGGGGTTCGTCTTTGAACACTCTGCGGTAGTCCTCGTAGATATTTCTCTCCTCGGTCAGCCATCTGTTCAGATTCTTTTCCCCGCTTTGGACCACCACCATCATGGACCGATCGGCATAAGGGTTCGGAACCACCAGCCCTTCCGGTGCATTGGACGCCCAGATGTAGTTGATGGATGCCAGTGGGGGATATGCTCCGTAAAACAGCTTTGCGGTTTCGTATTTAAGCCTTTCAAAAAAGCCCAGTCTGTCCGGATCGTATTCGAAGAGGATATAGAGCCGGGCCGGGTAGTCGTCCCCATCTTTTCGATGCACGTTCCCCTTTTGAAGCACGTTGGACACCTTCCATCGCCATTGGACAATTGGATATTCCTTGGGATCAATGGAGATCCTGCGGATCAAACCCGAGGCCGAGGCGTCGGCCTTGGCCTGAACCACCACCTGCCCATCCGCTTCCACTAATCGGTAGTGGGTGTGGATTTTGATGTCTCTGAAGTGTAAGGGCTCCCACCGGGCTGGGAGACTGTTGCCGGCTTTTTCGGTTGAAAAGGCCCCCACTTCAAGAACGGATGAAGGTTCCCCCCGTACAATGCCATACCCGGTAAAAAGAACGATCCATACCCCAATGAGAACAACTCGCATGCTGTCTATCCCCCGGTTTGGATTCATCTGTTTTCCTTTTAATGCTGGAAATTTTGGCAAATTGGGCGATCCTCGACATTTTCCCCCACTTGACATCCGTTATTATAGATAATATTGTATAGCAAAGTAAAGTTGATATAGATATTTATTGCAATGTTTATTGGAATTGACCCATTAAAGTCCGTAACCGCCCGCCCCGGTTCGGCGCCACCCTCGAGCGGGGAGTTCAGTCGATGGTTTTGGCAGGAAACAGCCGCGGGCCGAATATTGAAGGCGGTTAAAGAAAGATGCCTGAAAAGTGAGGACCCATCCCTGAAAATGACCGGGGCCGTGTTCCTGATCCTATGGATCAGCGTTAAGAGAGGAAAATGGATTTATTTCAATACCACAAGGAGGAAAACCCTGACTGATGGAGCACCTCTTGAACATAAAAGAAGCGGCCCAGGTTCTGAATGTCTCCGAGATGAGCATAAGACGCTGGACCAATTCAGGAAAGCTGAACTGCTATCGGGTGGGTGGAAAGCGGGAGAGACGCTTTCACCTGCGTAACCTGGAGGAATTCCTTCACGATTCGGAGAATCATTCATTGAAGCCCCTGGGCATTGGAGGTCACAAGGTGCCGGACGGTTCCCACATGACTCATTTTTACTCAGGGAAATGCGAAGCGTTTGCGGTGTCCATACCTTACCTGCTTGAGGGGGCTAAACATGGAGAGAGTTTGCTTGTTGTCATGCCTCCCGACAGGAGCAGCGAACTCCTGGATGACATGAAACAACAAGGGCATCCTGTCGGGGATTGGCTCAAGCGCGGACGGTTGAGTATCAGCGCCGGGATGGATTCGCCCGAGGAAATGATACAATACCTGGTAGGATTCGCAGTTAGAACCCAGAAATTCAGGATACTGGGCGACATGATATGGACCGTTCGAAAAGGCTGGGACCTGGCTGGTCTCAGGGTTCTGGAGCAAGCGCCCACCCTTATGCCGCCTATAGAAAACGGGCTCTTGCTCTGTCAGTACAGCCTGGAGGATTTCTCCGGCGCAGCCATCATGATGGCGGCCGAGACGCACCGGCAAACCATTTACAAGGGAATAATGCAAGAGAGCCCGTATTGTCTTGAAAAGACAGGCGCCATTGAATGACCCTTGTACGACAGGGGGTTCTTGGCCTTTTTGATCAGTTTTTCAAAGCAAGCACCAAAATGAAAAGCCGGAAATTCTCATTTTGCGATTGATGATGCCACATATCCCGTTCGTAGTGTCGCCGTCAGGCGATCTTTCAGGGCCTAACGGCCCCACTACGGAGCGTATCACTGCGAAAAGCAAAATGAGAATTGCTGGTAAGGAGCCGACAATGAATTTCCAGAAATCGATCATGCGAGGATTTCTATTTTATTCCCTTTTCTTTGGGCTTGTGGGCTTTGTAACGCCGGCCTGGTCGGACGTCAGAGTCGATAATACCCCCTATGCTGAATTGCTGGATAAATATGTGAAGAACGGGGTTGCGGACTACCAGGGGTTCAAGAATGAGGAGGGGAAGCTGGATCGATATCTCAAAATCCTGGAAGAGACCGACCCGAAAAAACTTCCTCGAAACGAACAATTCGCCTTTTACATCAACGCATACAATGCCTGGACCATCAAGCTGATCTTGAGCGCCTATCCTGACATAAAGTCGATCAAAGATCTGGGCAGCCTGTTCAAGAGCCCGTGGAAGAAGAAAATCGCCCGTATCGACGGAGATGTCATGACCCTGGACAACATTGAACACGACATTCTCCGGCCCCGTTTCAAGGACCCCCGGATTCATTTTGCGGTGAACTGCGCATCCAAGGGCTGTCCGCCGTTGCGGTCGGAACCTTATCGGGGAGATAGGCTGGACAGGCAACTCACCCAAATGACGGAAGCTTTTATCAACACTCCGAAATACAACCGAATTCAAAAAAACACGCTTTATGTGAGCAGCATATTTAAATGGTATTCAGAAGATTTCAACGATGACATTGTCGGGTTTTTCAGGCAATATGCCCAAGGGAAACTAAGGGAAGAAATAAAGCAGCACGAAGGGAAAATCAACGTCAGATATCTTGATTACGACTGGTCTCTCAACGGAAAATGACCCCGGAGACAAGGAGAAACACCGTGGCGGCGTATGACTATGACATCGGCATTATCGGCGCGGGGGCGGCAGGCTTGACCGTGGCCTCCGGTGCGGCCCAGTTGGGCGCCAAAACCCTTCTGATCGAGAAGGAAAAGGAATTGGGCGGAGACTGTCTTCACTTCGGATGTGTTCCCAGCAAGACCCTGATCCGGACGGCTCAGGCCTATCACACCATAAAAAACGCCCAGGATTTTGGACTCCCGGCAGTAGAGGTGCCCCCGGTGGACTTCGTCAAGGTGAAAGAGAGAATCCAGTCGGTGATCGCAGCCATTCAAAAGCATGACTCGGAAGAGCGATTCTGCAGCCTTGGCGCCAGGGTGGAATTTGGCGAACCGGGCTTCACCGACGAGCACAGTATCCGACTGAACGGGCAGAGCATCTCCGCAAAAAGCTGGGTCATTGCCAGCGGCTCGTCTCCGCAAATCCCTCCCATCGAGGGTTTGAACAAAACGCCCCACATTACCAACAAAGAAATTTTCTCCCTGGATCGTCTTCCAGCCTCCATGATCATACTGGGCGCCGGACCCATTGCCATCGAAATGGCCCAGTCGTTTTGCCGTCTCGGGACAAAGGTATCCGTGGTTCAGCGAAGCGGGCAGATCCTCAGCAAAGAGGACAGGGACATGGCCGATGAGGTCATGGGGGTCCTGGCCGCTGAGGGGGTTATTTTTCACCTGAATGTGGCGGTCCTTGACGTGGGGGATTCGGGCGGCGACAAGGAAGTCCGCATCCAAAACAAGGGAGGAGAGGTCAGCACGCTGAGAGCCGAACAGATTCTGGTCGCCATGGGACGCTCTCCCAATCTGGAGGGGCTTCACCTGGAAGCGATCGGCGTTGAGTTCGACCGCAAGGGCATCCAGGTGGACGCGCGGATGCGAACCACCCAGAAGCATACCTATGCCGCAGGCGATGTAACGGGGAAATTCCAATTCACCCATGCCGCGGGCCATGAAGGCGGCATTGTGGTGAGCAATGCGATCTTTCATCTTCCCCGAAAGGCCGATTACACGTTCCTGCCCTGGTGTACCTACACGGACCCGGAACTTGCCGGCATTGGAATGAATGAAAAGACGGCAAAAGACGCGGGAGTCGAATACACGGTATTTTCAGGGGCCTTCCGGGACAACGACAGGAGCCTTGCAGAAGGGAATAAGACAGGAAAGATCAAGATGCTTCTCGATGCAAATGAAAAACCGATCGGGGTTCAAATCCTGGGCCCTCACGCCGGCGAACTCCTGAACGAGTGGGTCGCTGTTCTGAACGGCAAGGTGAAGCTCTCCACCCTGGCCGCCGCGGTCCATCCCTACCCGACCCTCGGGGAAATCAACAAGCGGGTCGCAGGCGCCTACCTGTCTCCCAAAATCTTTTCCGATACGGTCAAGAAGGGACTCAAGTTCTTCTTTCACCTGAAGGGGAGGGCCTGTGGACTGCAAGCACGCCGCGAATAGTGGTTCAGCCTGAAATATTGCCAAGGCTCGGAAGTTCAAAGCAGAGGAAAAGGAGACTTCGATGAAAATTGCAATGATCGGACTTGGGCGGATGGGGATGAATATGGCGAGGCGGCTTCTACAAGGCGGCCACGAGGTACTGGCCTACAACCGGACGCCTCAGAAGACCGAGGAGATTGCACGGGAAGGGGCGACCCCGGCCTATGCCTTGCCTGAGATCGCTCTGAAACTCACGGCGCCACGGGTGGTTTGGATCATGCTTCCAGCGGGATCTCCCGTGGATGAGCACCTCGATCAGCTAAAGGACATTCTTTCGCCCGGAGACATGGTGGTCGACGGCGGGAACAGCTGGTTCAAGGATGGTATCCGGCGGGCAAAAACCCTGGCGGAAAAGGAGGTACGTTTCATGGACGCGGGCGTCAGCGGCGGCATCTGGGGCCTGAAAATCGGCTATTGTCTGATGATCGGCGGGACACGGGAGACTTATGAATTCCTGGAACCCATATTCAAATCCCTGGCGCCGAAAGAGGGGTATCTCTACTGCGGCCCGGCAGGTGCAGGCCATTTCGTGAAAATGGTCCATAACGGCATCGAATACGGCTTGATGCAGGCGTATGCAGAAGGCTTCCAGATCCTGGAGGCATCGCCCTACGCCGAGACACTCCACTACGCCGAGGTGGCCCACCTGTGGAATCAGGGGAGCGTGGTGCGCTCATGGCTGCTGGAACTGGCAGAGGCCGCGTTTAAAAAGGATGCAAAACTGACCGGTATCCGTGGGGTTGTGGACGACTCCGGGGAGGGTCGCTGGACCGTGGATCAGGCCATTGAAGCGGGTGTTTCAGCCCCGGTCATTACCCTGTCTTTGATGAACCGGTTTCGTTCAAGGGATGAAAATCCTTTTGCAGACAGGGTGCTGGCCGCGCTCAGAAGAGAGTTCGGCGGTCATGCCGTGGTGGCATCGAAAAAGAAATAGGACGAGCCGGGTTCCTGCTCAAAGTGGAATATCTCTTCTATGATTGTGCCTTGAATCATTGAGCGAAACCTGCAAAAGGGGTAAATGATGAGCGATTCGATGAAAAGAGATAACGGGGTTTTCGAAGCTAAGATCGAGGGGATCGCAGAGGATGTAAGGCTTCCCAAAGATCAGTGCCTCCTTGACGGGGTGCTCGAACCTTGCACCCTGGTCATCATTGGGGCTTCGGGGGACTTGACTGCCAGAAAACTACTGCCCTCGCTTTTCAACCTTTATGTAAATGAGGGGCTCCCCGCCCCGTTTCTGATCGTGGGGTGCGGCCGGTCAAAAATGGGGGATGATGAATTTCGGGAGCGTATGAAGAAGTCCCTATCAAGAAGAGGCGGGCTGGATCAGAAGAAGTGGGAGGCCTTTGCCGCCTTGTTATCCTATCACCCCATCGAATATGATGACCCCTCCAGCTATGCCCATCTGACCGAATCCCTCCGTGAAATGGAAAGAAAATACCAAATCGGGGGAAACCGGATTTTCTACCTCGCCATTCCTCCGACCCTCTACGAGACAACGGCCCGGATGCTGGGGCAGGCCTCTCTTTCAGAAGAGGACAATGCGCGAGGGACATGGGCAAGGATCGTGGTGGAGAAACCCTTCGGTCACGATCTCGAGACCGCGCGCAAGCTGGATGCCGTTCTTCATCAGCATTTTCAGGAACACCAGATTTTCAGGATCGATCACTACCTGGCCAAGGAAACGGTCCAGAACATCCTCCTGTTCCGATTTGCCAATGCCATTTTCGAACCGATCTGGAACAGACGGTACATCGATCATGTGCGCATCATGGCAGCAGAGGCCCTGGGTGTGGAGCACCGGGCGGGGTATTATGAAAACGCCGGTGTGCTGCGGGATATGTTTCAGAATCATATGATGCAGCTTCTGGCGCTTTGTGCCATGGAGCCGCCTTCCCTTTTCGAGCCTGACAGGGTCCGTGACGAAAAGGTGAAGCTTCACCGCTCCCTGCGGCCTTTTCCTGTGGATCGCCTGGAGGACTATCTCGTTCTCGGGCAATATGGCGAGGGGACCATAAAGGGCAAGGCGGTTCCCGCTTATCGTGCAGAGCCGGGTGTGAGAGCGGATTCCCTCTCCCCGACTTTCGCCATGATGAAACTTTTCGTGGACAACTGGCGCTGGCAGGGGGTGCCCTTTTATCTCTGCTCCGGCAAGCGGTTGGCTGAAAAGCGGACCGAGATCCTGATTCAGTTCAAAGAGGTTCCCCACGCCATGTTCCGCCATAGTATCGGGCCGCAGATCGCGGGCAATCGCTTGACCCTGGGCATCTACCCTCAAGACAGAATAACTCTTACATTTCACACCAAAAACCCGGGGGCGAAGGTTTGTTTGCGGTCCGTGAAAATGGACTTCCACTATGATCAACCGGGTGAGGGTCCGGTTTTGGATGCCTATGAAAAGGTGCTGCTCGATGTGATGGCAGGAGATCATATGCTCTTCTGGCGGCAGGATGGGGTGGAGGTTTGCTGGTCCTTTCTGACCCCTGTCCTGGAGGGATGTGAGACATGCGGCAACCGTGCGCAGATGCTTTTGCCCTACAGAGCAGGAAGCTGGGGTCCCGATGCAGCCTGGAAGCTTCTGAAAAGGGAATGGTAGGTGCATATTTCTGAGTTCAGGTGGAGATGAGAAATAAGGTGGATGAAATAACCAGCAAAACACCCGCAAAAAATAAAAGGGGCGCCGTTCTCAAGGCGCTTGTCTTCGCAGCCTTCATCGTTGCGGCCGTTTATGTGGTGAGGTTCACACCGGTAAAAGAGTTTCTCACCGCGGAAGCACTTGGCCGGTTTCTGGATAGTGCGGGCATATGGGCGCCCATTGCCTACATGGCCGTCTATGCCGTCGGCGTATGCCTGTTTATGCCCGGCACCCTTCTCACCGGGTTGGGGGCCGCGATCTTCGGACCCTATTGGGGCTTTCTGTATGTGTGGGTCGGGGCCATGTTGGGCGCGAGCGGGGCCTTTGTCATCGGCCGGACCCTGGGGAGGGAGTTTGCCGCGTCTCTCATCGGAGACCGGTTGAAGAAATATGATGATGCCATCGAGCGAAACGGCTTTGCAACCGTGCTCTACCTTCGCCTCGTTTATTTCCCCTTCACCCCCATGAATTTCGGCATGGGGCTGACCAAGGTGCGGTTCTGGGACTATTTTTTCGGCACGGGCCTGGGCATTATCGTGGGGACCTTCATCTTCACGTTCTTCATCGGCACGATAAAAGAGGTATGGGCCTCGGGAAACTGGGGGGAACTCATCTCTTTCAAGGTGTTTTTCTCCGTCGCCCTGTTCATCTTCTCTTTCTTCATCCCGAAGATTATTAAAAAGATCAGGGGACAGGATACAACCGGCAAAGGATCTCCGTCATGAGGCTGTTGCCGGGAACCTGAGAAAACAGTGGGGATCGGTTTAAACCGATGACAGAGATAAAAACAACCACCGTGCTGGCCGGTGACACCGGGGGAAAGAAACCCATTTGGCCGTATTCAGCTCCGAGGTTCGGCAGGGAAGCTCGGGGCGGAAAAATAAAAGCCTGAATAACTCCGGGCAGAACAAACAAAGGAGGGAAAGATGACAAAGCTTAACGCATTGATGGCAAGCATTGCAGAGAAGCGGGATCGCCTCATATCCGGATCAACGAGAATGGTTTCTCTTTTGGGTCCTTATCAGTCTGATGTGGATCATGCACTTGAGGAAATGCGGGATAAACAGATCATGAACCGCATCTGGGATCATGATTATACGATATGGGGAGATGACCCTGATGAAATTGCCAACCGGCTTGGCTGGCTTCACAGTCCGGAAACAATGGCTGACGCCGTATCGAATATTGAGGCCTTTGTGGAGGAGGTGCGGGCCGAAGGGTATGATCGGGCGCTCCTTTTGGGCATGGGCGGCTCCAGTCTGGCGCCGGAGGTGTATCGCCGGGTTTTCGGGGTCAAAAACGGATATCTCGATCTGTCCGTTCTGGACAGTACGGACCCCGGCGCAATCCTGACCAGATGGGACGCACTCGACCCTGCCAAAACCCTTTTCATCGTCTCCACCAAGTCGGGCGGGACAGTGGAAACCATGTCCTTCATGAAATATTTCTATACCCGGACGGTGAAAGCCTTGGGTGTTAAAGAAGGGAAAAGGCATTTTACCGCCATCACCGATCCTGGAAGCGGCTTGGCGTCTGCTGCAAGAGACCTGGGCTTTCGGAAGATTTTTCTCAATGACCCGAATATCGGCGGCCGCTATTCGGCCCTTTCCTACTTCGGATTGGTCCCCGCAGCATTGATCGGCCTGGATCTTCACCTGCTTCTGAAGAGGGCCGATACCATGGCCTGCAATTCCGAGGGCTGCAACTGCCCGGTGGGTGGTGATAATCTTGCCGCAAGGCTGGGAGCAGTCCTGGGGACCCTTGCAAATGCAGGCAGGGACAAGCTTACGCTGGTGACTTCACCGGCCGTCTCCGCGTTCGGCCCCTGGGTGGAGCAGCTCATCGCGGAGAGTACCGGGAAGCAGGGCAAGGGCATCCTGCCCGTTGAGGGTGAAACCCCGGGCCCACCTGCCGTCTATGCCCGGGATCGCCTCTTCGTTTACCTGAGACTCGAAGGAGACGATGCCCTTGATGAGTGGATGAAGACCGTGTCGGATTCGGGGCATCCCGTCCTGGAGCTGAATCTCGACGATCTTTATGACCTTGGGGGCCAGTTCTTCCTCTGGGAAATGGCGACCGCCGTGACCGGGAAGTTCCTGGGGATCAATCCCTTTGACCAACCCAACGTGGAGTCCGCGAAGATTCTGGCCCGCAAGATGGTGGACGCCTTCAAAAACGAGGGGAGACTTCCGGAGCCCCAGGCGACGCTCACGATCGACGGGATAACGGTTTATACTGAAAAGGGCGCGGGCAGCCTCGAGGATGCCATCAGGGCATTCATGTCAACGGCCGACCCTGGAAAGGAAGAAGCTGCAGGCCGGAGTTATATCGCCATCCAGGCCTACCTGGCGCCTTCAGCGGAAACGACCGCGGATCTTCAGGAATTCCGTACGAGACTTCAGCTGTCTTATCGCATGGCCACGACCGTGGGATACGGCCCCCGCTTTCTTCACTCTACCGGGCAGCTTCATAAGGGGGACGCTGGAAACGGTATGTTTTTTCAGATCACGGCGGATACGGTGGAAGATGTTTCCATACCCGATCAGGCGGGTGAGGCGGCGTCGTCCATCACTTTCGGTATTCTGAAAACGGCCCAGGCCTTAGGCGACCGTCAGGCCCTGCTGGATGCCGGGCGTCCTGTAATTCGTTTCCATCTGGGGAAAGATATCGCGGCAGGCTTGATGCGGCTGGTGGGGGCAGTGGCATGATGAAGGCGGTCATCTTCCATCTGGACGGCACCCCGGTGCAGAGGGAAATCCTTTAGGCCATGGAGAGAAAATGAAAAATGGGATGGGAAATTTCACCACGGGTCGGCGACATACTGGATAAGGCTCGGGAATTTGCAGGAATCAGCAGGGATGACGCCCATTTTCTGCTGAGTCTTGATGTCGAATCCAAGGAGAGCTATGCGGTCATGGAGACGGCGAACCGGCTTTCCAGAAAACAGTTTAAGGGAAAAGGAGAGAACCATCTCCATATCGGGGTGAATGTGGCGCCCTGTCCCTTCAACTGCACCTTCTGCTCGCTCACGGCAAAGGCCGGGATTTTCAAAGAGAGCGTGAATTTCTCTGAGGAAAAAATCCTTTGCTGGGCCAGAATGGGGGAAGCCCAATCCGCAGATGGCCTGAACATTATGACCACCGGTACCTTCTCTTTTGAGAGGCTGCTGGAGATCGGAAGTCTCCTTAAAAAAGTAGTCTCGGTTCCCCTGGTGGCCAATACCCGCGACATCACCCACCGGGAAGGAGAGAGGCTCCTGGAAGCCGGTTTTGTCGGGGCCTATCATGCGGCCCGCCTGGGCGAAGGGATGGATACCCCCTTCAAAAGAGAGAAGCGCATCCAAACCATCCAGGTCCTCAATGACGTGGGCTTGCTGTGGATGAACTGCATAGAGCCGGTCGGACCGGAGCACCCTCTGGATGAGATCGTGGATCTCATGTTTCTGGCAAGGAAGCATCGGGCCGTGTACAGCGGGGTCATGCGGCGAATCAATTTCCCGGGCTCTCCCATGGAAGGGTTCGGCATGATCACGGAACGGGAGATGGCCCGGATGGTGGCGGTCAGTCGCCTCGTGATGGGGGATGTGCCCCGGGCCCACTGCACCCACGAGCCGCATTCGGCATCGCTGATGGCGGGGGCCAACCTCTTTTTCCCGGAGGTGGGCGCCAGTCCCAGGGACGGAATGGCCGACACAGGGGAAGGGAGGGGGAAGAGTCCCGCTGCCTGCCGGGAGATCTTCAAGGAGATGGGATGGGATCCGGACCTGCCGTCCAACTGTTTTCAGGGTGCGGCTTCCAGTTAACCGTTCATGATAACGGGGGTGGTCATGCCCGCACATAAGAAGTCCCTGTGAGAGCGGCATGTTGCCGCGACCGTCGAGGCTTAGCCTCTCTCACAGCACCCAACCTGGACAATATCTTCGTGGTAGGAATTCCATGTGTCAGTATCTTAAGACGGTTGCACAGACAATGCTGGCAGGACTGAAATCCGACCAGCCTGATGGAGGAAGAACTCATGTCTTGGCCAAAAAGATATTTCCGAGTAGTCCTCGGAGTGGCGGCCTGCATCCTGATGATCCTCACCGCCTCTTGGGCCGACGACATCCGGGTGGGGACCTGGAAGACGCCCCAGACCATACAGCCCTTCTTCTATGGGCGGTTTGTTCCCGAAAACCAGAAGGTGACGGTCTATTCCTTCACCAATCCGGCCGACCAGAAAACGGCCCTGCTGGCCGGGAGCCTCGACATGTGCGGTACTACCCTGGCCCATGCCATTCATTCGGCCTCAATGGGTCAACCCGTGGTGGTGGTGGCGGCCCTCTGCAACAAGTGCTCGGCCCTGGTGGTCAAAAAGGGAGGGCCGGTCAAGAAGATCGCCGACCTCAAAGGGAGGAAGATCGGCTATGTGCCGGGGACCATGCACGAGATCCTGTTGAGGGAAACCCTGAGCCGCCACGGACTTTCGCCCGATAGGGACGTTCACCTGATGCGGGTGGATTTCTTCGATATGGGGATGGCTTTGGCCCGGGGGGGCATCGATGCCTTTCTTTCCGGAGAGCCGTTTCCGACCCTGGCCGTGGACCAGGGGTACGGTGAAGTCCTCTCGTATCCGTACTACGACGAATCCATCGGCACCATCAATGCCGGGATGCTGGTCAGGCGGGACACGATCGAGAATCACGCGGAACGGGTTCAAACGCTGGTGAACGCCCACGCCCATGCGACAAAATACCTTCAGACCCATCCGGACGAATGGCTGAAGCGGGCCTCCTCATTCGGTGCCGAGCTTCGCGTTCTTAAGAAGGCCGCCCCCAACATGGAATTGGCTTGGCGAATGGATGCCGATTTTATAAAAAGGGCCCGTGCCCTGGGGCAACGGATGGAAGACCTGGGGGTCATCAGGAATCAACCCGATTACGATCTGCTTTTTGACCTCTCATTTGTGAACAAGGACGTGAAATGATGGGACCTGCCGAAAAGGGAACCGGCAGCAACACATGGTGGTTTCTGCCGTGGGCCATTCCATGCCTCCTCATCTCCCTCTGGTGGGCAGTGAGCGCTACAGGCGTGATGCCCGCCTATCTGCTGCCTCACCCCCTCGATATCGCTGAAACCGGTTATGGCTATGTCTTTGGAAGGCCGGAAGGAGGCCCTTATGCAGGCCGTTTCCTCTCGGATGCCGGAGCGAGCCTTTTGAGGGTCGGATGCGGGTTTTCGCTCGCCGTGGGGGTGGGTCTCCCCCTGGGGATTCTTTCCGGTCGTTTGTGGTTCATCCGGAAGCTCTTGAGCACATCGGTGAATGGGCTCAGAGCGGTCCCTGGCATTACCTGGCTTCCGCTGGCCCTGGTATGGTTTGGCATCGGCATGAAAACAACGATTTTTCTGGTGGCCCTGGCCGCGTTTTTTCCTGTCTATTTGAATGCCGCAGCCGGGGCCGGACAGGTCAACCCGCTCCTGCTCCAGGCCGGCGCCATGATGGGGGTGAGAAGACTTCGCGGCACCTTTGCCATTCTCCTTCCGGGAGCAATGTCGCACCTGATGACAGGTCTTCGGCTGGGCCTGGGAATCTCCTGGGCCTATCTCGTCCTGGGAGAGCTGACCGGGGTCCCCAATGGCTTGGGGGCGGTCATTATGGATGCGCGCATGCTGGGCCGCATCGATATGATTGTCGTCGGAATCATTATCATCGCCGTTATCGGCCGGATGAGCGACCAACTCCTTCAGGCGGGGATGCGATGCTGCTTCAAGAGCGCCAGGAGGATGGGATGAGACCGAACCTAAGGGCCGTGCCCCTGCCGGATCAAAAACAGAAGGAGACGATTCTTCACATCAATCGCCTCTCCAGGGTCTTCCACATGAACAGCGGATATCTCCCGGTCCTGGATAAAATCAGTTTCAAGGCCCAACGCGGAGATCTGATCTGCATACTGGGAAGAAGCGGGTGCGGCAAGTCAACCCTGTTGAAGATCATCGCCGGCTTTCTCTCCCCGAGTTCCGGAAGGGTCGTGCTTAATGAAAAACCCGTTACCACGCCGGGTCCGGATCGCTGCGTGATCTTTCAGGAGGACGCCCTGTTCCCCTGGCTGACGGTATGGGAAAACATCGCCTTTGGGTTGAAAGGAAAACAGCGGGATAAAAAAGTCGGGGCGCAAGAGGTGGAGCGGTTCCTGGCCCTTGTCGGGTTGAACGAATTCAGAAATTACCTTCCCAGGGAACTCTCCGGCGGCATGAAGCAGCGGGTGGCCCTCGCCAGGGTCCTCATCCTGCAACCGCAGGTCCTTCTCATGGACGAGCCGTTCGCCTCTCTGGACGCCCAGAGCCGGGAAGAAATGCAGAACCTTCTCCTGACGCTCTGGCAGAAACTGGCCCACACGATTCTTTTTGTGACCCATGACGTCAATGAAGCCGTGATTCTGGCGGATCGGATTCTACTTATGGGCAAGAACCCGGGGCGGGTCCGTCAAGAGATTCCAGTCGATTTGCCGAGACCCCGGGAAGGAGAAAGCAGCGCCTTCCTGAACGTCACCCGAAGGCTCAACCAGGCACTCAGGGGTTAGGTCGTCAGCGCAACCGGTACGACAGAATTGAAGGGGAAGGGCTTCTGGGAAGCGACGGGAGCGATGGATCACGTCTGATCATCGCTGCTTTTGGCGCCCCTTTTGCCGATGGCGTAGCTCCCGGTGGTGCCGATGAAGGGCAAGGCAAGGAGCCAGGGGAGGGTGAGGCGGGAAGGGTCGCGAAACTGATTCAGGCCGATGGTCATCTGTTCGTGACCCTTTCTGGGCTGGGACCGGTAGGTGCCGCACAGGCGGTCCCACCACGGGAGATTGAACCCGAAGTTGGTGTTGGTTTCATTCGGAAATACGGAATGATGGACCCGGTGCATATCCGGCGTGACCACCAGGAGCCGCAGCACCCGGTCGATACCCAGCGGGATAAAGAAATTACCGTGGTTGAACATGGCCGTCCCGTTGAGAAGGATCTCGAAGACGATGACGCCCACCGGAGGGGCCCCCAGCACTGTAATGGCGACCGCCTTGATTCCCAGGGAGATGATGATCTCGAGCGGGTGAAACCGGGTGCCGGTGGTAAGATCATAATCCAGGTCCGCGTGATGCATCATGTGGAGGCGCCACAGTACCGGGACCGCATGAAACATGACGTGCTGCATGTAGATGATGAAATCCAGGATGACGACCGTCAGCGCCACCTCCAGCCAGAAGGGCCATCGGATATAATTAAAGATGCCCCAGCCCTGATGTCCGATCCATACGGAGACCCCCACAGCGCCCGCAGGAACCAAGAGCCGCAACAGGAAGGTATTGATGAACACGATGCCGATGTTGCCGAACCATCGTGTCTTTTTGGACGTGGTCAGGACCCGGCGAGGGACCACACGCTCAACAAGGGCCACAGCCAGGAATATGCCGACGAAAAAGGCTATCCTTAAGCCCGCTTCATTTGTAGTCACGAATTCCGTCATGTTATCTTCTCCCAAATGAACCTTGTCCCTTATTCAGAGAATTTCCCCCGGTTCATACAGGGCCGCATCGGCATGGCGTTGAATCAGGGATTCGGCCCTGGATCGGACCTGCTGGATCTGCACCCTGGCGTTTCCCACAAAATGCCCGGTCTCCTTTAAGATGGCCTTGAGATGGGCCTCGGTGATGCCGGCCTCCCTGAATACTTCATCCTCGGCCAGTCTCCGGGAAAGCCGGGGGGGTGTCCCCTCCTGACGCATGGTCATGGCCTCTGCCACGGCGTGCCGCTTGATGGCCTCATGGGCCGTCTCCCTCCCCACCCCTGCCTGGACCGCGGTCATGAGGATCTCGGTGCTGGCCAGGAAGGGGAGATACCGATCCACCTCCTTCTGTATGACAACCGGATAGACCCCCATGTTGCAGAGGACCGTGAGCGTGGTTTCACACAGCCCGTCCGAGGCGTATAGGGCGTCGGGCATCACGATCCGCCGCACCACCGAACAGGAAACATCCCCCTCTTCCCACTGGTCCCCGGCCAGCCGGGAGGCGCCGTCCGCATACATCTTGATCAGGGTGGAGAACCCGCAGATCCGCTCCGAACTCCGTGTGTTCATTTTGTGGGGCATGGCGCTCGACCCGACCTGCCCCTCCTTGAAGCCCTCGGTCACCAGCTCATACCCGGACATGAGCCGCATCCCCTTGGCAAAGGTCTCGCAGGCCGTTCCCATGAATGCCAGATGGGACAGAAGGGCATAATCCAATGATCGTGGGTAGACCTGCCCGGGGCTGTCGAGGACCTTCTGAAAACCGAGACTCTCGGCCACCTGGTTTTCGAGCATCCGGACCTTTTCAGGGGTCCCGAGGAGGGTGAGCATGTCAAACTGGGTGCCCACCGGACCTTTGATCCCCCGAAGGGGATAGCCATTTAAAAAAGTCTCAAAATTCAGAAGATGGACCATGAGTTCTTCAGCCCACATGGCAAACCGCCTCCCCAGGAGGGTGGGTTGCGCGGCCTGATGATGGGTCCGGGCCGTAAGGACAATATCCTGATATTCCGACGCCCGATCCATCAGGTGTTTCAGGACCGACACATAGCGGCCCAGGATGATCCGGGAGGCCTTTTTGAACTGCATCTGTTCCACATTGTCGGTGAGGTCCCGGCTGGTCATGCCCTTGTGAATCTGTTCGGACATACCCGCGGCCTTGACAAAGGCCTCTATCCTGGCCTTGACATCGTGCTTGGTCTCCAATTCCCGCTGTTTGATGAAATCCAGGTCGATGCGGGGTTTGGCCGCCTCATACCCTTCGATCACATCGGCCGGAATCGAAATCCCCAGGCCTCTCTGGGCCTTCATCACGGCAATCCAGAGTTCCCGCTCGGCCAAAATTCTCCCCTCGTCGGAAAAGATTCGATTGATCTCAGGTCCGGCATAGCGCTGGGACAATACGTTGATATTTGACATTTCTCACCTCCGGACGGTCATTTTCATCTTTCAGCTGGATGTATAAGAGATTCGGGACCCTGACCCTGCTCAGCGGGAAACCTGGAACCTCCTAAGCCTTAAGCAGTTAACAACTAAATCTCGTGCAAAACGCACAAGAAGCATTCCCTTTGTTTTTCTTTTCGAGCCTTGCGCCTTTGTTTACCCCGCTTGCCTTGTGAAACCGGCTTTTTTGCATCTGTTTCACTGGGTAGTTTCGGCAAATGGTACTGGGGCGAGAGACTCTTCGGTTCCGGCTTGTCCAGGTTAGGGGTATTCGTGGATACTATATCTCGTTTCAATTTTTCGCAACTTCCTTTTGGGTGCCTCATTCCGGTTGTCATCGCCCGGCGTGACACGGCGCGTTTCGGATCTTCGTTTTCTCCAATCAGACCCTGACAAAATAGCTTGACCGTGTCTTGAGTCTTGTTCATTATGATTCTATGGAACGGCGCAAACGGAAATACCCAATCCACAGAAAATACTGAGGTCCAAGAGATGAAATCACTGATCCTGTCCGCATGCGTCCTGCTTTTTTTCCAGGGAGTTACCGGATGTGCCAAGGGGTTGCCGCAAGACCGGGGTTTCGGGCCGGAAACCTACGAAGTTACGATGGACATACAGGCAAACGGGTTCAACAGGACCTATCAGATCCGCATCCCGTCCGGTGGGCACGCCGAAAATCCGCTCCCCCTTGCTGTGGTGATTCACGGGGCCTTCGATACCGGGCTTGGCATGGAAAAATTCAGTGGCTTCAGCAAACTGGCGGATCGCGAGAATTTCATAGTCCTCTACCCGGACGGTATGGGCCTGTTCGGTTATCTGCAGCACTGGAATGCCGGTCACTGCTGCGGGAAGGCGGCCAAGGACAAGGTGGATGACGTTGGGTTTATCGCTGCGGCCATTGACGATGCCTGCCGGCGTTTGAATGTGGATCGAACCCGCATCTATATCCTCGGTTTTTCAAACGGGGGAATGATGGCCTACCGGTTCGCCGCTGAAAGGGCAGACATGCTGGCCGGGGCGGCCTTCCTGGCGGCCTCCTTAGGGGGCAAGGCATCGGAAGAAGAACCTGATTGGCGCATTCCGAATCCCCAAAAATCCCTTCCTGTACTGATCATGCACGGTCTGGAAGATCAGGATGTTCCATATAATGGCGGCATCAGCCCCCGCAGGGGCGGTCAGCGAACCTACTGGTCGGTCCCGGATTGTGTGGATTTCTGGGTAGATCATAACGGATGCAAGGGATCTCCCAATGAGAATCGGTTTCGCGAAGGCCGGGTGATTGTCAAATCATGGGACGACTGTGCTGACGGTGCGGCGGTCTCCGTCTGGCTGATCGAAGGCTGGGGCCATGACTGGCCGGGAATCCATTTCACCGGTAGTCTTCCCGACGATGAACCTCTGAAGGATTTTGACGCCGCGGAAATCCTCTGGGATTTCTTTGAAAATCACACTGCAACCCATGCCTCGTCCAATCCTTGAAACCCAGTTCAAGGTAAGCGGCCAGAGGGATTCCCTTTGACAACGACCGAATCAATTAGGTATGATTTTTCAAACAGTTACGATTGACCTTTTTCAGGAGGAAATGCCATGAAGAACTTGTTGGGTGTATGTTGCGCGTTGGCCCTTGGACTCATGATGATCGTCTGCGTAAACCCTGTTCATGCCGACAGCTCGGGACTGATCAGTCTGCTGACCAGCCGACTCGGTGTCACCGATGCGCAGGCCGAGGGCGGATCAGGCGCCATTCTGGGCCATGCCAAACAGAAGTTGAGTGCCGACGATTTTTCGAAGGTAACCGACGCCATGCCGGAGACGGAGTCTCTCATCGAGGCCGCGCCCGAGACAGAAGGAGGAGGGGGCCTGGCCGGGAAACTCGGCAGGGCCTCATCCCTGTTGGGCGGGAGTGAAAAAACCAGTTCGCTGGCCGGGGTGGCCGGTCTATCCGACAGCTTCTCCTCGCTTGGGCTCAATGCAGATATGATCGGGCAGTTCACCCCCATTATCCTGGAATACGCGAAGAGCAAAGGGGGCGATGTGGTAATGTCCCTCCTCAAGGGGGCCTTGCAGTAGCCCCTTGGGAGAACTCTGTCTTGCCCGGGAAAGCCAGGCTTCCATTCATGAAGGCATGTCTCATGCGTATATGGGAGCGCCGGCTTCTTGTGCCCCTGGTCATAATTGCCGTCGGCACTCTGCAATATAAGACGCTGCCTGTTCCGAGTTTCTGAATTTTTCGAAACAGGAGAGGCCCTCGCTATGCTGGCCCAAGTTCATATGGCTCAGACCCAGGCAGATCCATAACTGCTCGTTTTCCGGGAAATGCCGTACCCCCTCGGAGAGGATGCGGATGGATTCGTGGAATTCCCTCTCCTTTTGCCGGATGATCCCCAGACCCAGATAGGCCCTGTCATTGGGGGCGTAACTCAAGGATCGTTCATACAGTTTTGCGGCGGTTTCATCTTTGTTTGGGATGGCCTCTATCCCGGCATAATCACCGTGACTGAAGGTCATCCCGAGCCGCGACAGAAAATCGGCATGCAGCCCGGAAAATCCTTCCTCGTCCACCAGGTCGATGGCATCCACAAAGGAGGGGAGGCTGCTGTAGAACTCTGCCCTCAGCTTCCTCCCGAAGGCAAGGATCAATTCCTGATTGAGACAGGGGTCTGTCTCGAAATACATGATATCTTCAACCTGCCTGAGCCAGATATCGTCTTTAACGCCTGTTCGCTTTACAAAATCCGCATAAAGGGCGGTTCCTGGAAAAATATCAAGTATATAAAAAATAACGCCGAGGGGCTTGATCGTATGAATCAGGTCGATGGTTTCCTGAATGGTGTCCCACGTCTCTCCCGGGCAGCCATAGATGAAATAGGCCCGGGGAAGGATGCCCCACCGAGTCGTCAACGAGAAGGCCTTTTGGATCTGGTCGGTCCGGATATTTTTCTGCAGCAGGTCTCTTATTTTCTCTGAACCGCTTTCGACCCCGTAACTGATCTGGGTGCACCCGGCCCGTCGCATCCAGGAGAGGACCTCTTCATCCACATAATTGACGTGGGAGATGGCGGCCCACGAGATCCGAAGATCCCTTTCGAGTATCCCCTTGCAGATTGCTATCACATTGTCCTTCTTAAGCATGAAGGTGTCGTCCGAAAAATAGAAAAAACCAACCCCCTTCTGATGCAGATGCTCCAACTGATCGACAAAATACCGGGGGGAGTGGAACTTGACCTTGCGACCCCAGATTCGGGGTGATCCGCAGAAGGTGCAGTTGCCCGGACACCCCCGGGTAGTACTCACATGCTGATAGATGAAGTGGTTTGCAGGATCCGGCAATTGATCGAGATCCCGAATGGGGATCGGCGCTTTGGTGTTGACAACCCCTCCCTTTTTTCTCAAGGCAATTCCCGGAATCTTTTCAATTGCCCGTGAATCCTTCTTTTCGATCGACTGTATCAGGTTAAGGAACGCATATTCGCCTTCTCCCAGGACACAGAAGTCGATCTCTTTGAAATTTTTTAGGAAGTGCTCCCACAACAAGGTGGGACCGACGCCCCCGAATACAACCCTGACCGACGGATCCACCGCCTTGGCGATCCGCGCGATCTCGATGGCCCCCCACCGATTGGCATGCAAAACAGAAATGCCGATCACGTCCGGGGCCTTTGCGGCCAGGGTTTCCCGGATACGCTCCGGCGTCCGGTTGATCTGGTGCCAGTTCAGGATCTCGCAGTCATAATGGTTTTCCCTTAGGACCGCAGCCACATAATAGAGTCCGATGGGGGGAACCCTTACATCGTCCTCATGGATCCGCTCTTCAAGGCAATAAGGGTATATAAGAAGTATTTTCAATTTTATTATCCGACCTTCAGATCCTGGGAAGAAGGAATAAGAAAAAGAATGCACGCTCTATTGAATCCCGGCGCCAGGCGGTTAAACCCCATTCAAGCTCCACCGGGATTCTGAAATATTTCCTATACGAAGCAGAGCCGCTTGTCAAAGCCGTTTTCCGCAATATGGATTTTGGAGTGTTCAAATTGACTGAATGTCAGTAAAGATGGTAATCAATGACTGCTGACGCAATCCCGCTCCGGGGCGCATGTTGTCCATCGCTCTCCCGGACCACGTTGGAGGAGATTTACCATGAACGATCTCAAGACAGCCGCTGTCTGCATGCACGCCAATCCCGGAGACATTGCCGGAAACCTCGACAGAATAGAGTCCATGACCCAAGAGGCATCCGCCAACGGCGCCGATTTCGTCTGTTTCCCTGAGTTGTCGGTAACCGGCTATATCCAGACCTCTCCCTCCCGGATATATGGGCTCCGGGAGATGGAAAAAATAGTGGATCGGCTGGTCCGGACAGCGAAGAAGACAGAAATCGTTCTCATCGCCGGACTCATTGAGGTCACGGATGAAGGGAACCCTTATATCGCCCAGATAATCGCAGGCCCTGACGGCCTGATCGGGACCTACCGGAAGACGCATCTGGGCCCCACGGAGACGGCCGTCTATTGTCCTGGGGAAAAGATCGAGGTATTCAAGGTCGGAAAGACCACGTTCGGCGTGCAGCTCTGCTATGAAGCCCACTTCCCGGAGATCAGCACCCGGATGGCCCTCATGGGGGCGGATATTGTCCTCATCCCCCACGCCTCCCCGAGGGGGGCGCCCGAGGAAAAACTGCAAAGCTGGATGAGACACCTGCCGGCCAGGGCATTTGACAACGGGCTCTATGTGATCGCCTGCAACCAGGTGGGGTCCTTCGAAAACGGCCTTACCTTTCCAGGGGTTGCCGTGGTCTTGGGGCCGGACGGCCGGGTATTAACGCAGTATGTGGGCATGAAAGAACACATCCTCTATGCTGAACTCAAAGATGAGATCCTCCAGGATCTGAGAACCCACCGAATGAAATATTTCCTTCCGGAAAGAAGGCCGTCGCTGTATGAGAAGACATCCGTCAACGGGGATCAGTGATGGGTGAAAAAGCTCTGCATGACTCTCATGAAGGTCTCCCCTTTCCAGGCCGTGGCCGGTTTGGTCTTTTCATCGGTCAGGATGGTCGAAGGGAGGAATGGGAGAAAATCCGAGATCCCGGGAATGACCACCCGAACCACCGGGAACTCCAGGACCGGATGGGTGTGTTTCAGGACGATGCAGTCGGTCCCGAACCCCCTGACGATCTCTTTGAGCGCCTCGATCTCCTCCAGAATGTCTTTCTTCCGCCACGGACGGAAGCCCGTCATCTTCCCCTCATCTAAAAAGGAGATATCGGTCGGCGAGACCCCGCATCGCATCAGGGTATAGTAGTCTTTGACCTGGGACCTGGGGACCACCGGCCTGTCAAACTGGGGCCGTGAAGTAAGAAGGGACTTCTTCCCCTGCATCCCTTCGGTGAAGCAGCGGGTGAGGGCCTCCTCCAGGGTGAAGGAGGCGCCTGCGATCAGGGATCTGTGTTCCAGCCGGTCCGGGGGGAGGTTCCGGTTGGTATAGAATACCCCGATGACCGGCAGCATGCCGTCAAAAGAAAGGTCCTTCAGGGTAACGCCGACATTGAATCGGGCATAAAACGCGATCATCCGGTGGATTAGATCGAGGTCTATTGTGCCAGTGTCGATGGACGGGACGATCGTCTCCGGTTTAACGATGTTGATCTGGGCATATCGCTCCAGGATTTCGCAGCTTGCCTGGATCATGGCCTCTTCGATGGTGTTGCCGGCGGCCATCCCGTTGGAACCGTGGATGTAGGCCACGAATTTGACCGGGACCTTGACGGTCTCTTCCCGGAGCAGGGAATAGCCGTCGACCCAGTGTCGCGCCATCTCGCAGTCCTTGATTTCGGTCAAGTGCGCGCTGCTGAGATGGCATTCCCTTCGGAGCAGCTCCTCGACGGTCACGGCCCTGTCCAATTCTGTCTGGTGAGCCCTGACATACCCCTCCATCCATTCGTAATTCAAAAAACGGACGGTATCGGGGCCGTAGATCCCCGGCAGATGAAATCGGACCTGTTCTTCAAACACCGGATAATATAGGCCGGCGCTCATCCGTTCCGCCAACTCTGCATATGCGCTTGCTTCAGCCAGTCTGTGGGAGATGCCTTTTCCCTCGCACACGATCTGGAGCGAATCGATCCAGATTCTTCCCCAGAAGAGCAAATCCGAAACCCTGACTCCGGCATATTCGGGCGCAAGTCCCAGGCGGTCGAACCCCTGCTGGATTCGGCGCACAGTATTATCCGGGGTATCGCATTTATTATATTCGTTCCGGATGTGGTTTTGAAACTTCATCGAGTTGACCCCTCCAAGGATATGAATGCCGCAAAATCATTCCAATTCCCCAATGTATATTTAGGAATTTCCACAATCGTTTGTATAAAACGACTGAAAAAGATAGTCAAATAGGGCGCAACCCTCCTGCCTGGATCGATTATCTGCCAGGCAAAAAAGGAGCGCTTGAAACGGCTTGACATCAAAGGAATCCGAATGTATATCCATAGCAAATGGATAGGTATTTGAAAAACATTATCTTTAGCGCGGGTAGAGAGGAGGGAATTAAGTAAATGGCAGATTACTGTATCAATCTCTTTTTGGATCCGGAACAGCAGAAAAAGATGGAAGAACTTGGCCTAGGCGAACATATTCAGGAAATCGATGGCAAAAAGGCCGTCCAGGTGGCTATGAGCCAGAAAGACCAGAAGAAGCTTCAGAAAGCCTTTCCTGATCTTACATTTGATTCATCCAACGCATGTGTGCTTCCGGAACAGGCCCAGATCACCCTTGCAGACATTATTTTTAATCTGAAGAGCCTGGACGTCATGAAGTTCGCCATTACCAAGCTCTATAATCCACTAGCAGGAAAGGCGCTTAGAAGCAAGACCGGCTAAAGGGATTCCCATCCCTGAAACTTAGACCATTCCAGGTTGGTGTGGAAAAGGCGCAACAGACACTCTCATTGAGACATCTCTTGCGCCTTTTTTCGGCGGGGAAATAATCCTGTTCGTTATGGAATCAGACGCAACCCGTGGGTTTTGGCAGGCCGGCCATCTTACAGGCACCCTTGCCCGGTCCAGAGGGAAATAACTCGTAGATGTATTTCAGCTTGTATCCGGTGACCTTGGAGAGGATTCTCACCATGGGGGCGATCCCATTCTTCTTGTAATAGTCCTGAAGAACATCGACCACCTTCTTGTGCTCGTCGGTCAGTTCCTCAATACCTTCCGTCGTCTTCACATAGCGCATCCATGCCTCATTCCAGTTGTTGAAATCGTCAATGAAGCCGTCTTCATCAACACTGTAGGTATTCCCCTCAAACTCTACTGTTGGCATAACCCAAAACCTCCCTTTCTTGATTAAGATGTCGTATCGTGTACCATCTTCTGAGATCCCTGTCAATCCTTTAGACGTAAGTTTATGATTATAATTCCCAATTATTGTGTTGTCAAATATTCTTTTCCCACTTTTAAAAATTTATCCGATTTTTTGTGCGAAAGGGCGGCCCCAAAAAGCCCTTTCGCCCAACTCCGATTGCCCGCCGCATGCACATGGGTGTAGGTTGCCAGGATATTCTTTCTGCAAATGCCGTCTCTCAGGCCGTCAATCCCCCGGCCTCGGTTCACCTTAAAGGCGAATTTCAGGCCCTTTTCTCCAGTAAACACAGGCCGGGAGTAGTGGAATTCATGGCCTCTTAACTCGTCGCCCACATTATAATACAGGTTGGGGCCGGCTACTCTCAGCACCGTGTATCCGTGGCCCTGAGGCCTTTTTTGAAGAATGAATTCCACCGGGAGCGCTCCAACCATTGGGTAAGACCGGTTACCCACTAAAAGCCGCTCTCCTAAATACATGAACCCTCCGCACTCCGCATAAACCGGAAGTCCCTTTTCGATTTCCGCTTTCAGGCTCATTCTGAAACCTCGATTATCCGCAAGACCTTGTGCCTGGGTCTCAGGGAATCCCCCCCCGATATACAGGGCATCCAACTGCGGCAGTTCCGGTGAGGATATGGCATCCACCTCCACCATCACGGCCCCCATGCGCTCAAGCTGCTCCAGGTTTTCCGGATAGTAGAACCAGAATGCCCGGTCTCTGATGAACCCAATTCGTGGAGATAGATCACTGGCCGCCGCCTTTGTTCTTGGTGCCAACTGTGACGTCGCGATTTCATGATCCCCGGACCGGTGCGCAATCTCCCAGATCTGATCTAACCGGAGATGATCTTGAACGATCTTCCTGGCCCATGAAACAGCCTTTTCGGCCTGAGCCCGCTCCTGAAGGGGGACAAGACCCATGTGTCGCTCAGGGAAAAAATGTTCCTTCAACTTAGGGACAGAACCGACCACAGGCACCCCACAGTACTTTTCAATGGCTGCAGTGATCAACATCTCCTGCCGTTGCCCCGCAACCCTGTTCAAAATAGCCCCTGCGATATGCACGCCCGGGTCGAAGGTCTGGCACCCCTTGACAACGGCTGCCATGGTGCGGGTTGACATGGACACATCCAGAATAATCAGGACCGGCGCACAAAGGAGCTTGGCCAGACCTGCCGTACTGGATGAGCCATCTAAATCGAGTCCGTCGTATAGCCCCCTGTTCCCTTCGATCAAGGAGAGGTCCGAATCGTCTGAGCGGAAGAGAAAAGATGCCATTATCTGCTCTTCATTCATCAAGAAAGGATCCAGATTAAAACACGGCCGGTCCGCAGCAAAGGCGAGCCAACCGGCATCAATAAAATCCGGCCCCTTTTTAAAGGGAGCGATCCTGAGGCCTCTTTCCCGCCATGCGGCAACAAGACCCAGAGACAGGATGGTCTTCCCGGACCCTCCCTTTAACGCGGCAATAATGACTCGAGGGTGCATTATTAACAAAAATCCCCTGTTTTTTACCTTATGATTTCTCTGACAGGCAACCAGAGGCCCGCCAGAAGCGTCAGATTAGGATCACGGTCGCGCAGGATTGTCAACAAAAAAAGTTATGGATTGCGTCGGCTTTTTTTTATTGACATCCTATTCCCCCTTTGATTATAAATCAAACCTTAACTATTTGAAAAACTAACTAATTAAAATTTTCACATATAAGCGTGGAATCTGCTCTGTTTCGCATTGGCAGATCCGGACAAAATTGAGGGAAATGGTTTTAGGGAATTTTTGCAGAGGGTGTGATCATTTGAGGGAGGAGGTGAGGGTAAAGGCAGTTAACTTGTAGGATTTACTCCTTAAAAGGTGCAACTTATCAAAATAGCAAAAGGAGGCACAGATAATGGCATTTGAACCAGCACAGGAACAAAAGATACTCAAGTATGAGGAGCTCAGGATTTACTCCGACGAGGAGTTGAATAATTATACAGAGGAAGAGCTCAAGAATTTCAAGATAAAGCACGAGATCCCGGATGTGGATGAACTGGAAAAGGGGCCTTGGCCGAGTTTTGTGGCCGATACCAAACGAGAGGCCCTGCACCGCAGAAAACTGGCAAAAGATCGAATGATGATTGAGGCGGATGTGGCCGAAGATCTGCTGGGACAGCTCCAGGTCTCTTTTGACGACGGCGAAACCCACTGGAAGCATGGCGGCATCGTGGGGGTGTTCGGTTATGGAGGCGGCGTTATCGGTCGGTATTCCGACCTGCAGGAGCAGTTTCCTTCCATTGCCCATTTTCACACCATGCGTGTGAACCAGACCATGAGCAAGTTTTATGATACGGATTATCTTCGATGCCTTTGCGACCTGTGGGAATATCGAGGGAGCGGTCTGATGAATATGCACGGATCCACCGGGGACATCATATTCCTGGGGACTTTTACCGAGCAGCTTGAGCCGGTTTTCTATGAGCTGGGTCACGTGCTCCAGCAGGATCTGGGCGGATCTGGATCCAATCTGCGCTCCCCTTCCTGCTGCCTGGGAAAGGCCCGCTGCGAATATGCCTGTATTGATACCCAGGATATGTGCTACGAACTGACAAACTATTACCAGGATGAACTGCACCGCCCGGCCTTCCCGTACAAGTTTAAATTTAAATTCGACGGCTGCCCCAACGGATGTGTTGCGTCCATCGCCCGATCCGACATGTCGTACATCGGGACCTGGAGAGACAATATCCGGATCGATCAGGAAGCGGTCCAGGCATATATCGGCGGCGAAATTCCGCCCAATGGCGGTGCGCACGCCGGGAAAGACTGGGGGAAATTCGATATCGAAAATGAAGTGATTAATCGCTGCCCCACCCAGTGTATGTGGATGGAAGACGGCAAACTCATGATCGACGACAAGGAATGTACCCGCTGCATGCACTGCATCGATACCATGCCCGCCGCCTTGAGACCGGGCACGGACACCGGGTGCAGCATCCTCTTCGGGGCCAAGGCGCCGATTCTCGAGGGCGCCCAGATGTCGGTCCTGACCATTCCTTTTGTAAAGTGTGAGCACCCCTACGACAACATCAAGGAGATCGTGGAAAAGGTGTGGGACTGGTGGATGGAAGAGGGGAAGAACCGCGAGCGCTTAGGTGAACTGATCCAGCGCTACGGAATCCCGAAATTCCTGGAGGTGCTTGAAATTCCTGCCATGCCGCAGATGGTGACAGAACCCAGGAGTAACCCCTACATCTTCTGGAAATCGGAAGATGTGCCGGGTGGCTTTGAACGCGATATTAACGTATACCGAGCCAAGCATAAGAGATAGGAGGTACATAGAATGGCATTATCTACTGAGAGATTAGGGCTGTACAATCCTGAAAAACCGATGCAAAACAGGCTCACTGACTTGGGGCCCAGGCACTTCTGGCAGTACTTTCCTCCTATTATCCAGAATAACTACGGGAAATGGAAATCTCATGAGATTCTGGAGCCGGGTATCCTGGTTCATGTGTCTGAAACAGGCGATAAGGTTTTTACTGTCAGATGCGGCGGCTGCCGCTTCATGTCGGTGGAACATATCCGGGAAATGTGTGAGATCGCAGATAAATATTGCGACGGCTATCTCCGGTTCACCACTCGAAATAACATCGAATTCATGACCGACAGTCAGGATAAGATGGAGGCATTGAAAAAGGATTTACAGAATCGTAAGCACGTAACCGGCAGCTATAAGTTCCCTATCGGCGGGACCGGCGCCGGAATCACAAATATCGTGCATACCCAGGGATTCCTCCACTGTCATACACCGGCGACCGATGCCTCATCCATGGTCAAGGCGGTCCTGGACGATCTGTTCGACTATTTTCAGGGCATGACCCTTCCGGCCCAGGTCAGGATATCCATGGCCTGCTGCCTCAATATGTGCGGGGCTGTGCATTGCTCGGATATCGCCCTCCTGGGGTATCACAGAAAGCCGCCGGTCATTGACCATGAGGTCATTGATTCTCTGTGTGAGATACCTCTGGTCATCGCGGCATGCCCGACAGGGGCCATATCGCCCGCCAAGACCGAAGAGGGGAAAAAGACCGTTAAGATCAAGGACGAACGGTGCATGTTCTGCGGAAACTGCTATACCATGTGCATGGCCGTGCCCCTGGCCGACAAGGAAGGCGACGGCGTGACGATCCTGGCCGGAGGCAAGATTTCCAACCGGATCAGCCCGCCTGAATTTTCCAAGGTGGTGGTCCCATGGCTCCCGAACGAATTCCCCAGGTATCCCGATGTGTGCGCGCACGTCAAGAGGATCGTTGAGGCCTATGCAGCGGATGCCAAGAAGTATGAGCGAATCGGCGATTGGGCCAAGCGCATCGGATGGGAGCGGTTCTTTGAGAAATGCGACCTCCCCTTTACCGAACATCTCATTGATGATTATCGACTCCAGTATGATACATACCGGACATCCACCCAGTTTAAATATACTGAGGCGGCGTGGGAAGTCTCAAGGGCGGCCGGCGGGATTGAATAAACAACCCGCCAATCATTAGCAAAGAGGAGTATTCAAATGGAAGATATGAAAAAGGCCATTCTGGACTTTGCCGAAAACAGCAAAAAGACGAAGTTCTATTTTAACGATATTGAAAAGGCTGTAAAAAAGGTGATGCCGGATGCCAAGGCCCGGGAAATCAAGAAGGCCGCCACTGCCCTGATCAACGAAGAAAAAATGATCTACTTTTCCACCGGCAGCAGCACCATGTATGGCCTGAAAGGTAGAGGGGTCACAGAAGACCATTAATCACTCCGTTCAGGCTGTGAACGTTAGCTGATGACAAGAGGGGTCGCCGTCCGGGACCGGGGGGCGACCTCTTCCTATTTTACGAGGTCTCAAATGAAAGAACCGCAGGGTGCAGAGAATTTTATTGCCGAGCAGAAAAAAGTGCGGGATGAAAATTCGGAATGCGCCAGTTCAAGCTATAATCTGGGTGTAGGCCTGATGGAGCAGGGCAGGCTGGACGAGGCGATCGATGCCTTTAACGATGCGATCGACAACAGCGGCAGGATGTTTGAGGGATATGTCAACCTGGGCTATATCTATTTCAAAAAGGGCGATTTGGAAATGGTGGTCGAGTCCAACAAGAGGGCCATCGAAATCGAGCCTCGATACGCGCGGGGATATGCCAACCTGGGCTTTGCATACCTTCAGATGTCCCGGACCGACGAGGCCATTGAGGCCTTGAACAAGGCCATTGAGCTGAATCCGGGCATCGTTCAGGCCTGGAGCAATCTGGTGAACGCCTATCTCCAGAAAGGCGATGTGGAACAGGCCATAGAGACAGGGAAGAAATTGGTGGACATGGCCCCTGATTTTGCCCTTGGTCACAACAATCTGGCCTCTTCATATTATAATAACAATGAATACAAGAAGGCCATCGAGCATCTGGACAAGGCCATTTCACTGGGATTTCAACCCCACCCCGAATTTCTGAAAGCGCTGGAGCCTCACCGTTAAAATGGATTTCTCCTATCTATTCGAACCTTACGAGAGCATCGTGTCAAAGGCGGATGAGTCGTTTCATCGGGCCAGAGAACAATTTTCCGAGTGCATCCGATGTGAACCCCATTGTGCGGACTGCTGCCACGCCGTGTTCGGCCTGTTTCTGATCGAAGCCGCCTTTCTCAAACGCGATTTTGATCAACTTGACGAAGCGGAACGGAAAGCGGCGCTCAAGAGGGGCCGCGATGCGGACCAGGCCCTTGAAAAGCTGGAAGGAACCCTGAGATCATTCAAAGATGATCCTCAGATGATCTCCTATTCATTAGCCAGAGCGCGAATCCGCTGCCCCCTGCTGAATGACCGTAACGAATGCGTACTGTACCCTTACCGGCCGATCACATGCCGGGTTTACGGCATTCCGACCCGGGTCCGGGGGGTACCCCGTGTCTGTGGAAAGGCGGATTTCAAAAAGGGACAGGAATATCCTGTCTTCGATCTTGACGAGGCCCATCGCGAACTCCATCAGTTGTCCAAGGAAATCTTGGAAAGGGCTGGGGGAAAAGATCTTGAAATGTCGACACTGCTTTTATCTGTTTCAAAGGTAATAAAAACGCCCTTTGAAGAACTCATCACCGGTCTTCCCGGAGGATCTGGCACAAGGACCTGACATGGTCTTTGAGATGTGCGTTTATTATATGAAATTCAGCGGGATTCTCTTCATAATAGAACGCCATCAACGGGGTATAGAGACTTTCAAGCTCATCCTCGTCCAACGACTTCAGCAGAGACAGGAGTTTCTGAATGTCACCAGGCGTGAGCATATCCTTCTCGGCCAAGATTTGAAGTGCCTCAAAGAATCCTTCAATTGCAGCCCGCAGGGAAAAATCCCCGGCCCAGACGGCTTCCCCCACGCCGTTCACCCTGTCCAACCGCATCCGAACCGTAAGGTTCAGAAAAAAATAGGCAACGGCAATGGTCGGATGGACGCCATCCTCTAAGAAGACATCCATAATCGACCGATAGTCTCTGGCTGTGGTGAGCTTGACATGGATGCCGTCATCCCCGATTTTCACCACAAAGTCTCCGGCTGCATGGCTCCAGGGAATGATCTGCTTGAAGGTGTGCACATCATAGTAGAGGGTAAGAATTCTGGATGCCTGCCTGAAAATCTCGAAAGCTTCCGCTTCGGAAGCATATCGATGACCGTTTTCAAGGTCCCAAATACAGACCTTCTGGCCATTATCCGCCCCATGCACGGCAAAATGCCATTCATGGTAGTCTTCAAACCATTCGGAAAGCATCAGGGTCAGCGTTTCATAAGATGAATATCCGTCTTGGCATACCACATCTCCTTTTTTGTAAACCTTCGGGAGATAGGAAGCATCTAAACGATGAAGCGATTTCACGATCTCGTATTCCTTTGCCAAGCATGCTCTTGCGCCTTCCGAGACGGCGGTGCTGACCGCAAATTTGATAGGCCTGTCACCAAGAAGCATTTCGACGCTCGACACATGGTAGAGGACCCCATGCTTTTCGCTCCGGATCCGCATCCGTTTGATGGTGCCGACATCATCTTCTCTCAATGGCGTCTCCTGGAGGGCATCGATCAGACGGTCCCTTTCATCTTTCAAGACGAATCTTTTGATTGCCTCGAAATAGTCTCCCAACGTCAAAAAAAGATGCGGTTCTGAAGGCGCGATCAGAAAGGGTCTTGTGAGATCTTCAGCCCCAAGGGGGATGTCCCCCTCGGGGGATGAGAATAGATCGTCTATCAAAAGGGTTGAATCATTCAGGGAAGGGTTTTTGTGCACTGTCACGCGCCGCCTCTGACCCCTATTTTCTCCAGTGCCTCAGATGCGATCCGACCGATGCTCAATTTCATTATATCTCCGTTCTCATATAGATACACCTCATCGGGTTCGTCTACGAGTTTCTCCAGTTCGCCCTTCGCTTCATGGGCCATGAGATTCCCCATGAGCCAGGCTGCATACCCGCGCACTGCCGGATCTGGATCTTCGAGGTAGACGAAGAAATGAAAGGTGTGCTTTCGGAGAAGGTCCGGCCTTGACATCGCCACCCGACCGATGGCTTGAAGGGCTTGGGCCCGCCGGGTTTTGTCGGCTAAGAACTGATATAGCTGCGCAACATATCCTGCAAACAGATCAGGCCGATGGCTGATTATTTCGCCGATCGCCTCAAAGGCCCCCCAGGTAAAGGCCGCCGTGTCCGAAATAGCGTAAAAAAGCCCCTGAAGGAGTTTTGAAACGGCGCCGGGCTCTTGCTCGGCAATGACGGCGCATGCCCGGCCTAACATCTCCGCGGCCCTTTTTCGCAAAAGATCGTCGCCCGAATAAATCAGCCTCTGAAGATTTCTAATAAGCTTCTTGTCTTCTCCCGCAATATCGAGTATCGCCTCAATCCGAAACTCCCTTACGAGCGCTTCGATCTGGCTTTTGGACAGAGGCTTCTTCCCGATTCCCGGAGACGGCTTTCTGCGCAAAACAGGAGCAGATGCGGCCTTTTTCAACTTCTGTTGAACACCGTCAGAGGTTACTTCCCGAACATCTTCATGTAACCTGATGAAAAAAAGGACCCCGGATATCCGCCTGCTGTCCATGAATCCTCCCGGAATAATCATATGTCTGGCATAATCGTAATGCTCGACAATCTCCTGCTTGTAATCCTCTTCGGGCAGGAGATTCCAGGCCAGGTCCCAGTCCATATTACACCCGAACACCAGGGCCTCGATCATGGCGGACCCCTGATTATGTCCGGTTTCGTCACAGGCATACACCGCTCCGCAGGAACAGGATCCTACCGGCATCTCCCCGGGTCTGTGAGTTGTCAATTCCTTCGGCCGTTCAATCAGAAGACCGCAGAAGGGACAGCTCGGGGGGAGAGTCGTAGTCTTTCCCATAAATTTGCTTTCAAACATGGTCGTTTAGGTCTCTTTCAGAATGGGGTACGGCAATTCAAAACTCCTCGATTCCGGATCATACTCAAATCCTACAATATCCAGCCCTGCCCGATTGGACCTGAACTCGATGAGCCAGTGTTTGTATTCCTCTCCGGCAAACTCACAACAGATCATTCCGTTCCGCGCATGCATCAACATGAGCTTTGGTACGATGTCCATCTGAAAGATCTCGCTTATTCGAGCCCGGTCATCATCACTTAATTCAGGGAGAAAGCATTGTGAGAGGGATGGATCATTCATCTGGATGGTCCTGGCAGGTCCAGGGTCATGCATTGATTGCCGCCGCCGCACGATTTGGCTGTGATCTTAGGCTGGTTACCGCCGGGACCCGCTCCGATGGAATAGTTGGTCCGGCTGACCACCCGCTCAATGGTTTCCGACTTGCATTTGGGGCAGGTCATATCCGCCTCTTCGTCCGAACCGATGAAGAGCTTTTCAAAAATCTCGCCACAGGCGGCACACCTGAATTCAAAAATGGGCATTGTTTTACTCCTATTAAATAAGGTATAGAAAGTATAGTCACCTGTCAGGACAAAGTCAAACCATGATCCTCTCATTTCATCCATGCATTGATGCGGACCTCCAGATCATCCTCGGGGACCGGCCGCTCGACTCAGGCATTCGGGAAACCATCCAAAATGCCGACGCCGTTATCCTTCCCCAGGCATGCCCTCAGCACCTCTATGAGGTCTGCATCGCCAAAGGGGCGCACCTTTTCCCCAATTATAGTGTGCGCATTCGGTATCCAGGGAAAATCGGCCAGGCACAAATGTTCAGGGACCTGGGCCTTTCCCATCCAAAGACACGGCCGTGGAAATCGGTCAGACAATTCAAGGATGCCCATCAGAAACCAACGGATATGCCCCATGGAATTCCCTTTCTCATCAAGGAAGACCGGCGCCATGAGGCAGAGGGGATATTTCTGATTGAAAACAGCCATGGATTGAAGGCCGCTCTGGAGAGTCTTGTTTTGAGGGAAGGCCCCGGCATGCAGGGGTTTGTCACCCAGGAGTATGTCCCCTGCGGAGGGACTGTCCTCAGGGCGGTGATCATCGGGAAGCGGCTCATTACCTATTGGAAACGCCCCAGTGAACCTGGACAAAAAATAACCACCATCAGCCGGGGAGCGGTGATCGACACCGACTGGCGGCCAGAACTTCAAGAAAAGGGTCGCGCATACACCCAGGAACTCTGCAAAAAAACAAAAATCAACCTGGCGGCCGTCGACTTTGTGTTCCCTATCGGCGACAAAGATCCTGAGCCACTTTTTTTGGAAATCAACTACTATTTCGGCAGACGCGGCCTGGGGGGCGCGGAGGCCTATTATCGTTTACTTTACAAGGCGATACAGGATTGGCTGGCGCACATAGGAATGGACCCGCAGGGGGTAAAGCTCATATGATGAGCGACATGAAAGCCGACAGTTGTTCCGCCTTAACCCTTCAGTGTCTTTACATATGCTTTTCGCGATCTTGGGCCGTCAAACTCACAGAAAAAGATCTTCTGCCAGGTCCCTAAGACCAGACGGCCGTTTTCAACGATCACGGTAACCGAGCTGCCGATGAGCGACGTCTTGATATGGCTGTCCGAATTCCCTTCCATGTGACGGTATTGATCGTTGGGCGGAATCAGTTCATTCAACTTTCGAATGATATCCGTACACACAGCCGGGTCAGCCCCCTCATTGATGGTCACCCCACCGGTCGTATGGGGCACGTAGACCACGCAAATCCCGTCCGCCACACCGCTCTTTGAGACTTCTGCACTCACCGGTGAGGTGATATCGATCATATCGATTCTTGAACCGGTTTTTATGCGAATAGTTGCTGGCATAGGCGACTCCTTAAAGATCTTGTTCTCAGGTCAGTATAATGGGAGAAGCGGCATCCCTCCTGCCGGAAGCATGTTCACGGACCTTTTCTTCCACGGCGTTATTATAAAAAGCGATGCTTCTCTGCAGAAGGATCTCAATGACCGGGTTGGCCTTCAGAGACGTGACTTCCTGCGTAGTGATCTGCGCGGCGGCCAGGGCCACCTTTGCCGTCTCTTCATGCCCGATCTTCAGGAATATGTATGCCATCTCTTCCAGACGGCCCTTCAGTCGTTGCCGCTCCTCTGCTGTAAAGATCTCGGCCAGGCATTTATCCTGGATCTCCCGGATCCTGGCAGATTTCTGAACCGGGGAAAGGACGATGGGACTCTCATGCACCCGGTACATCTCTTCCATAAACGGCGTCATCGCATCGAGTTCAATGAGCCAGGTTTCCATCAACGGGTCTTCCAGGAGGTCTCTGATTTCCGCATCGGTAGGGGTGTGTTCTGAAACAGCGCTTTCTGAAACCAGGTCGTAAACCAGCGGCCGTTCAAGGGGGGCCGCATGTTCCAGAAGCCTCGGCCTCAATTCAAGATAATCCTCCGGCGCATGGGAGTTGAGTGATACCTCCCTTTGGTAGGCCTCCTCCAGGAGTGTTGTTCCGTGTGCGAGCGATGTATCTACAAAGGGACCGGCCTCCCTTTGAAACCGTTCTTTCAGTTCCTTTGCGTCTCTCCTGCTTACGGTACGGAATAGGAACTCCTTGAATCCTTCTTTATCGGAGATAATCCCGAAACCCGTATCGACCTCTTTCCCTCCCCGGTGCAGGATAACTCCGACGGCCCGGAGACCCGCCCCGTTCACAGGTCCGAGATAGCACTGAGGGGGGTCTTTCCGGAAAGGCTTCAGAATGGGAGGAGAATCTTCCCTTTCAGAAAAAAACTCCTTTGTGGAGATGCCCTTTTGTTCGAGCCTGAATACGGCCCGTTTGACAGCCTTTCCGACAATTTTGTCCTGGAAAGACGCTTTCAGGGCTGACAGCAGGGGAATCACGGATGCGTCTGATGGGAGAAGTTCTATGAGACGTCGCGCAGAAAGGGGATTCGGAATCCTTTTTACAATATCCACAGGCGCGCTGATCCCCATCTCCTCAATGAGCTGGGCAACCAGGCCCTCTTCCTCCGCGCTGAGGAGAGGTGGGGATGAAGGCCTCTTCCTAGGTTTCTTTTTTCGTTTCATGCAGCCGTTTTTTCCTCAATCGCCACATGATCATCGTAGCCCTCCTCTTTCAAATAGACATTGATGGTCTGTTCAGGGGAGGTATTCCAAACCCCGCCGACATAATTGGGTGAAATCGGTAGTTCCCGGTTACTTTCTCCACGGTCCGCCAAAATGGCCAGCTCGATCTTTCTTGGGCGTCCGAAATCCATCAGGGCATCCATGGCAGCCCGAACCGTTCTTCCCGTGAAGAGGACATCATCTACCAGGATAACCCATTTGTCATCCACCGAAAAGGGGAGGTCGGTCTGCCCGACTACCGGGGTCGGGCCGATTCTCGTCCAGTCATCCCGGTACAGGGTGATATCCAGAATGCCCAATGGCGGCATCGGCACATTCAGACCGGCTATGGCCTTCTGGATCCGGGCGGCCAGAAATGCCCCCCCGGTACGGATGCCTATAAGAACAACCCCGTTTCCAGAGCCGTTCTTTTCGACGATCTGACGCGCAATCTTGTCAATACGCTCTGCCACGTCCTTTTGTTTCAATATAACCGACTTTGTCACAGCAACACCAGATACAAAATTAGGGAATCACATACCGCTTAGCGCGTCCGGCCAAAACCTTTCGCACGATAAAAGAGTTGCAATCCTGGAGAGATGTACCCTCCAGGGGGTCGGACACATTCCCAAACGTTTCTTTAGGGAAAAGTATTTTAGATACCAGTATTTTCAAGCAATGTCAAAATAAATTATTTAAGGTTTCACACCCTGACCTTTATTCTGGCCTTGCGTTTCGATTGCCCTTCAAGCCCCTTTCACTTGATATCCTTTTCCCAATCATCTCGTCGCTTCCCATACGTCACCATGGCCGAAACGGCCCGGGCCGCACGTTCAGGTCCCGGAAAGACAGGGACGCCCCGGTCCATAAGCCCTCGGATGGATGGGTCGTCGGGACTGCGAAAGGTAAACCCCACAAGCGGTTTATCCCTTGTCTGTGCCAGGCGCGCAACAGCGCTGCACTGTTCGTCCATAAGGGTCAGGACCTGATCGGCAACCTGTTCCGGGGGCAACCCCATCTGCACGAGGGCCCTTTTGACCACCTGAGCCGGGGTAAGAAAATAGATGAGGAGGGTATCGGCCCGGTCTTCCCGGATAAGAATCTCCGGAATACTCGAATAAAAGTCATTAGGATTCTTGGTAAAGGTAAGATCGACCGGATTGCCGACGCTCCCGGTACGAGGTACAAAGGGTGCCAGCTCCTTCACCGTCTTGTCTGAAAGTGAAGGGAGATTCAGACCTGCCCTGCCGCAGGCGTCGGCAGCTGCGGCCCCCGGCCCGCCTGAATGGGTCTGAATCACCACCCTCGGCCCCTTGGGGAGGGGCTGGCTTCCCAACACCCAACAGAAATCGAATAATTCGGTAACCGACCGGGCACGTATGATCCCGCTCTGCCTGAATATCCCTTCATACAGCTCATCCGGGCCTGCCAGGGCCCCGGTATGAGAAAAACCGGCGTGTTTCCCTGTCTCGGATCCGCCCACATAAAGGGCCACTACCGGCTTATGGGGGATGATGGAGCGGGCGGCTTCAACGAACTCCCTGCCCCGCCGGATTCCCTCTATATAGAGGGCGACGACCTTTGTATGGGGACAAACCGCCAGATATTCCATGGCATCAATCAGGTCGAGATCCGCTTCATTTCCCACGCTGAAGGCCGTACTGAATCCCAGGCCCATCCTGGCAAGATAATCAAACATCTGGGTAACAAGGCTCCCGCTTTGAGATGCCAGACCGATAAACCCGGCCGGCCCTTCATAGGGGATAAAGGTGGTATTTACCTGCCGGTGAAGGTTGGCTACGCCGAGACAATTCGGGCCCAGAACACGAATGCCGTATCGACGGGCGATCTCCACCAATTCCCTCTCAAGGGCAATCCCCTCCCCTCCAAGCTCTTTAAACCCGCCGGAAACGATGATCGCCCTCCGAATCCCTTTTTGGCCGCACGCCTCGATTTCAGCGTTCACAATCCGGGTGGGAAGCACTATCACCGCCAGGTCAGGGACATCCGGCAGATCGAGGACACTGGGGTAGGCCTTCAGGCCCAGCACCTGAGACTCCTTGTAGTGAACCGGGTAGACAGGGCCTTCAAAACCCGCGGCCTGCAATGATAAAAGGAGATTGGTTCCCATGGCGGTGATGTTGTTGGAAGCTCCAAAAAATGCAATACTTTTGGGATTGGCGATCTCATACAACGGACTCTCTTCAATGAATTTGATCATGTCGATTCCTTTCCAAGACACCCGCCTTTTTGACCGTTTATCACGGCTCGGGCACGATTTTTTTCAGAATGCTGGACCATAAGATAGGGGAGCCACGGTGTCAAGGGATTGCGCCTCGGGTATTGACAAAACATCCAAAAAGGGATAATGACCCTTCACCGGTCTTTATAAAGGGACACATGGATTTTGACTGGGCATGAGCAGGAAGCAAAGACCTTTTGAAAAGGAGCGAGACATGTCATACGATCTTACAGAAGAACAACAGATGCTAAAGGATACCGTGGCGCGCATCGCAAGAGAGCAGATTGCGCCGGGGGCTGAAAAGCGGGATGAGGAGGGGAAATTCGCCTGGGACATGGTGGAGGTCCTGCGGGACAACGGCCTGTTCGGGGCTGATTTCCCTGAGCAATACGGCGGCGCTGAAATGGGTCTGTTCTCCCTCTGCCTGATTATCGAGGAGATCGCCAAGGTCTGCGCATCCACATCGGTCATACTACTTGTCCATGAGCTGGGCACCACGCCCATCATGATTGCCGGAACCGACCCACAAAAGGAGAAATATTTCCCCAAGCTGGCCTCGGGCGAACACCTGGTGGCCTTCGGCCTTACCGAACCGAACGCCGGATCAGATGTCTCCGGGCTCCGAACCCGGGCGATCAGGGACGGGGACGATTATGTGATCAACGGCACCAAGATGTTTATCTCCCACGCGGATGTGGCGGATCTCGTGTGCATTGCGGCAAGGACCGATCCGTCCGCCCCCGGAACAAAGGGTACGAGCATATTTGTGGTGGAAAAGGGAACCCCCGGGTTCAGCATCGGCAAGCACGAAAACAAGATGGGCATTCGCGGATCTTCTACTGTGGAGATCATCCTGGAGGACGTGCGGGTCCCGGCGGAAAACATATTGGCCGGGGAGGGGATGGGGTTTGCCATTCTCATGAAGACTCTTGACCTGACCCGTATCCCGGTTGCGGTTCAGGCTGTTGGAATTGCCCAGGGGGCAATGGATTACGCCATTCAGTACACCAAAGAGAGGACCCAGTTCGGCAAACCGCTTTTTTCATTTCAGGGCCTTCAATGGATGATGGCCGATATGGCCACCCAGGTGGAGGCGGCCAGGCAGTTGACCTACAAGGCCGCCGCCCTTTTTGAAAAGCTACCCAAAAATCTGGACCGGCTCTCAAAAGACCTCATCCGGTATTCGGCCATGGCCAAACTCTTTGCTGCTGAGACCGCCATGAAGGTCACCACCGACGCGGTTCAGCTCCTGGGAGGATACGGCTATATCAAGGAATACCCGGTGGAGAGGATGATGCGGGATGCGAAAATCACCCAGATCTATGAGGGGACCAGCCAGATTCAAAAGGTCGTGATATCGAGCACCCTCTGAAGCCGGCACAGTTTTCTGAATGTCATTCACCGAAATTTGTTGACACACCCGACAGATGAATGGTAATAAGCTGCGACATGGGTGATCCATGTGATTGATTCCCCCCTTAAACAGGGGCCGACGTATCATCATGAACCGCGAGGGACCTTTTTCAAATGGATATCCTGATCCAGGTCATCATCACGGGATTTGCAACGGGCGGCTTATACGGCCTGATAGCGCTCGGATTTGTCCTTATCTATAAGGCGACCAGCGTCCTTAACCTGGCCATGGGGGAGTTCATGACCCTCGGCGCATTTATCTGTTTTACGGTGCTGACCCAGGTCAAGGTTCCTTTTTCCCTGGCCCTTCTTCTGACGCTTGCGGCAGCCATCGTCCTCGGCATCCTGGTGGAACGGCTTATTCTAAGGCCGCTTATCGGAGAGCCCATAATATCCGTCATCATGATCACCATCGGTCTCGGCGTTATCCTCAGAGGCCTGATGTATATGGTCTGGACGCCCACGTTCCGAAATTTTCCTGAAATCTTTCCCCCCGAGCCCCTGGATCTCAACTTTGCCGTGGTCCCGTCCGGGCTCTTGTGGGGCTTTGTCTTCGCCATTATCGCAACCACTGCATTCCTCCTTATCTTCAAGTTTTCCCGCACCGGCGTTGCCATGCGGGCCGTGGCCAGCGACCAGCAGGCGGCCCTTTCCATGGGCATCAGCGTCCGATGGGTCTTTGCCATTGCCTGGTGTTTCGGAGCCATGGCAGCAGTAATCGGAGGGATTGTCATCGGGAACATCAGCGGCATCAGCGTATACATGGGCGATATCGGGCTGAAGGTACTGGCCGTCATTATTCTGGGGGGCCTCGACAGCATCGGGGGGGCCGTCCTGGCGGGTTTCATCATCGGAATACTGGAAAATCTGACAGGCCTTTATATCGATCCGCTGGTAGGGGGAGGGGCCAAAGACGTGGCGCCTTTCTTTATCCTGGTACTCATTCTCATGATTCGGCCCTATGGCCTGTTCGGCAAGCAGCTCATTGAAAGGGTCTGAGGAATTGACGGTTGACGATTGAAACGACGGAAAGATCCTGCCGGACCGTGTATGACCCGAAACCAAGGATGAACAGCCAAGGAGAGTGTTTTTAAACGATGCGGTGCGGAGATTTTAAAGAAACCTATATCCAGGACGAGGCGATTTTTCAGTCTCTTTTTGTGAAATTCTGGTTGTGTCTCCTCTTTCTGTTTCTTCTGGGCTTGCCCTTTCTGGCCAACGCCTACATCCTCTATGTGGCCAATATGGTCGGCTTCGCCATCATCGGGGCCATCGGCCTGAATCTCCTCACCGGCTTTACCGGACAGATCTCCCTGGGCCATGCCGCCTTCCTGGGCGTGGGGGCCTATACCTCGGCCATCCTGGTTACCCGCCTGGGGTTTTCCTTCTGGCTGTCGATTCCCTGTGCAGGGCTTGTGGCTGCCTTGGCCGGATTAATTATCGGCATACCTTCACTTCGCGTGAAAGGTCTCTATCTCTGCATTGCCACCCTCGCGGCCCAGTTTATTTTCGAGTTCATCTTCACCCGGTGGGAATCCATGACCAAGGGAATCACCGGCATTCACATCCCTCCCCCGACCATCGCCGGCTTCGAATTTAAGACCGAAAGGGATTTCTACTGGATTACCCTCGTTTTTGTGGTGCTCGCTGTCGGCTATGCCAGGAACCTGATTCGTTCGCGAACCGGAAGGGCCTTCATCGCCATCCGGGACCGGGATCTTTCGGCTGAGATCATCGGGATCAATCTTTTCAGGTATAAGCTCAGTTCCTTTGCCATCAGCTCTTTTTATGCAGGCGTGGCCGGCGCCCTGTGGATGACCTTTCTCAAGGTGGTGACGCCGGATCATTTCCCTTTCATCCTGAGCATTCAGTACCTGGCCATGATCATCGTTGGGGGACTGGGGAGTGTTTTGGGCTCTATCTTTGGCGCCATATTCATCACCTTAACGCCTGAATTCCTCAACTATCTGTCAGAGGTCGTAAAGGCCAGTGCCCCTGGGTATGAAGAAATCTTTGTCCCCATGAAAGAGGTGATTTTTGGTCTTCTCATTGTCCTTTTTCTGATCTTCGAGCCGAGGGGCCTGGCTGAAATCTGGAACCGGATAAAGGTGTTTTTCAGGCTGTGGCCGTTTTCTTATTAGGCAGGCCGGGTTGGTAAAGAGAGTCTGGGACCGACGCTTGGAGAATTTCTGCCAAATTTGTGAAAGGAGGTGAACCAGCATTTATTTCAGATAGGGGGAATCAACCATCCAATTATGCAAAGGGGGGAATCATGATGAAAAAAATTGGCGCTTTGCTTTTCTGTATCATGGTGACGTTGGGAGGTCTGAGCATCAACACGGCCATGGCCCAGGATGAGGAACCCATCATCTGTGGGGTCCACCCATTCACGGGCCGTTTTGCCTTTGCAGGCATTCACGGCGCGGATGCCATGGAAGATGCTGTCGCCATGGCCAATGAGGCAGGAGGGGTCAACGGAAAGAAGATCAAATATTTCTGGGCCGATGGGGAATACAAAAATGACGTGGGCATTGCCGCCTTCAAGCGTCTTTATGCACAGCACAAACCCCAGGCCATGTGGGGACAGAGCACGGGCATGACCGAGGCACTGGGACCGGAGATCAAGGACCGTTACAAAGTACTGTATTCTGCCTATACCTTTGCCGAAATTGCCGCCGACCCTGCGAAGAACCCATACCTGTTTCTTCCCGGACCCACCTATGTGGAGCAGTTCGGTATTCTGTTGAAATACATCTCCGAGCAGAAACCCGGGGCCAATATCGCCTTTTTTTACAGCGACACCGAGTTCGGGCGTGAACCCATCCCGGCGGGCCGAGAGATCTGCAAAAAGCTGGGTCTCAACCTGGTTGCTGAGGAGGTTGCCAAGGTAGGGGGCGTTGATATCTCCACCCAGGTTCTGGATATGAAGCGGAAAAAGGTGGACTACTGCATTTTCCAGGGGTTTGTCACCACGCCGATTACCGCGGTGATGAAACAGGCCAAAGATTACGGATTGAAGGCCCAGTTTATGGGGACCTTCTGGTCAACCGAGAAACACCTGCTGGACCAACTGGGACCCATGGCCGATGAATATGTGGGCGTCACAGCCTATTCCTATTACTACCAGGATGAAAACCCGATGATCCAAAAGATCCGTGCCTGGACTGAAAAGCATCACCCAAAAACAGCCGCATATCGTTCTCAGGCCTACATGCAGGTCTTCATGGGGACGCAACTCATCATTGAAGCCTACCGGATTGCGGCCAAAACCGGCGCCATCGACGGGACCAGTCTTGCCAAGGCCCTCCAGTCCATCAAGGGTTTTGACGTGGGCGGTCTCATGCCCCCGGTGACCATGAAGAACAACAGCATCCCCGTGGGAAGGATCGTGCGGGGCAATTCAAAGACCATGCAGTTTGATCCGATTTCCGACTGGATGACGCTGGATTGAGGTAACCGCTCAGCTTACAATAAAACCCTGACGGGTAAACTCCTTAGCCGGTTTTAAGCCCTGGTGTATTAATTCTTTGGAGTTAAGCCTTTTGCATAACCGGTCCATTTCAATGATTCTCCTGTCCTTGAAACCGCACAGGACAGGAGAATCTTGGATCATGAGATTGCTTTTATGGACATACTAACGCTTCCAGCCCTGTTGCATCGGAACGCCCAGACATACGGCGATTCCCGTGTGGCCATCCGGGAGAAAGAATACGGGATCTGGCAACCGGTCACCTGGAGGGGGTATTACGAAAACGTGCGGGATTTCGCCCTTGGACTCCACTGTCTGGGCTTCAAGCCGGGGGACAAGCTCGCCTATGCCGGGGACAACCGGCCCGAGGGACTTTATTCAGAACTGGCGGCCCAGTCCCTGGGTGGGACGATTGTGGGGATCTATCCCGACAGCAATCTGGACCAGGTGGAATACATCCTGAATCATTCAGACGCCGTTTTTGCCGTGGCGGGCGATCAGGAACAGGCCGATAAGATCCTGGACATCAAAGAGAAATGCCCCCTGGTTCAAAGGGTGATCGTGGATGATCCAAAGGGGATGCGTCGCTATGATGACCCGATCCTTCTCTATTTCAGGGATGTTCAAAAAGAGGGTCGCGAGTTATTTGAAAAGGAACCGCACCTCTTCGAAGAAATGTGGCGTAAGATCACCCCCGATGATGTCGGCATGATCAACTACACATCAGGAACGACCGGAGTCCCGAAGGGGAGCATGATCACCCAAAAGAACATGTACAGTGTGGCCAAGGGCCAGGACGATGTGGATGCTGCAGAAGATACCTTCGAGTATGTATCCTTCCTCCCCTTTCCCTGGATAGGGGAACAGGAATTCGGCGTCTACTGGTCACTGTATAAGGCCTTTACAGTCAACTTTCCGGAAAAGGTGGAAACGGTGCGCGAGAATATCCGGGAGATCGGCCCCCATATCATGCTGGCCCCACCTCGAATCTGGGAGCGCATGTGCTCGGACATTCAGGTCAAAATCCAGGATGCCGCCTGGATCAAACGCCTGGCGTACAAGATTTTCCTTCCCGTTGGCTACCGGATGTCCGAATTCAAACTCAAGAAAAAGGCCCTCCCCTTTCAATGGAAGCTGCTCTATGGATTGGGGCATTTGTTTCTGTTTCGTGCACTCAAAAACTACCTGGGGCTTGCCAGGCTGAAACACGTGTACACCGGTGGGGCCCCGCTGGGGCCGGAGATTTTTCAGATGTTCCAGGCCCTCGGCGTCAACATCAAGCAGGCCTACGGCATGACCGAGCAGACCGCTGCCTCCATCATCCATCGCACGGACGACATCCGTCTCGACACGGTGGGACAACCCTTGCCTGGAATCGAATTTAAGGTATCCGATACCGGCGAACTCCTCTCACGGGGGCCCACCATCTTTAAGGGGTATTACAAGAACCCCGAGGCCACTGCAGAGGCCCTCAGAGAAGGATGGTTTCATTCGGGAGATGCAGCGCTTATCGAAGAGGACGGCCACATCATCATTATAGATCGGATGTCCGATGTGATGAAACTGGCGGACGGGAGCAAATTCTCGCCCCAGCTCATTGAAAATAAATTGAGGTTCAGTCCCTACATCCTGGATGCCGTGGTCATCGGCCAGGAACGCCCGTTTATTACGGCCATGATTGCCATCGATATGCCCAACGTGGGCAAATGGGCGGAGAACAACCAGATCCCTTATACGACCTTTACAGACATCTCCCAGAAGCAGGAAACCTATGATCTGATTGCCCGGGAAGTGGCCAAGACCAATGAGTCATTGCCAAAGGTGGCCAAAATAAGGAAATTTGTCCTTCTCTACAAGGAACTGGATGCGGATGACGATGAATTGACCCGAACCCGCAAAGTGAGAAGAAAATTCGTTGCAGAGCGGTATAAAGATCTGATCGAGGCCCTGTATGGGGACAAGGAAGAGCTGCAGATTGAAGCGGATATCCGATATCAGGATGGAAAGGGATTCCGCATGAAGACCACTGTCAGGGTCAAGCAGGTGGACCCCGGTGAATAGAGTAGAAATGGACATCCAACATTCAACATCGAACGTCGAATCCTGAATGGAAAATAACGAAGAATATCAGCTTCAAGTTAAGGATATTCACCTCAGTTTCGGGGGCCTCATGGCGCTTAATGGGGTGACCACCGGTGTCAGGAAGGGGGAGATCTTTTCCATTATCGGCCCCAATGGTGCGGGCAAGACCTGCCTCCTGAACTGTATCAATCGATTCTACCATCCTGAAAGGGGGAGCATCCTTTTCGAAGGGCGGGACATCTCCCGGACGAAGCCGCACAAGATTGCCGGAATGGGCATCGCACGTACATTTCAGAACGTGGAACTCTTTGCCCATATGACGGTTCTGGACAACATCAAGCTGGGTGCGCACGTCCATTTGCGATCGGGGTTCCTTTCCGGGGGGATTTATTACGGAAAGTCACGAAAAGAGGAGATGGAACTCCGTAAAGAGATAGAAGAAAAAATCATAGACCTCCTGGAAATCGAACCCATCCGGAAACAGGTGGTCCATGCCCTCCCTTATGGGCTCCAGAAGCGTGTGGAACTGGCCCGTGCCCTGGCCATGAAACCGAGGGTCCTCCTCCTGGATGAGCCTGCCACCGGAATGAACCTGGAGGAAACCGAAGATATCGCCCGCTTTATCCTGGATATCAACGAGGATTGGGGGGTCACCATCATCCTGATCGAGCACGACATGGGGGTGGTCATGGACATCTCCGACCGGATCTGCGTCCTCGATTTCGGCCAGAAAATTGCGGAAGGCAAACCCCAGGAGATCCGGCATGATGAAAACGTCATCAAGGCCTATCTGGGCGAAGAGGACATTACCTACTCAAGGTTGGGTGCGTGATAGCGGCGTAAGGCATCAGGCGCGCCAGGCGTGAGGCATCGAAATCAATTTTTTTGTCCTTTGGGCCCCTCTGGTCCCTTTTTCGGTTAGAGAGCACTTAATGGAACCGCTGCTAGTCGTCAACAATATCGAGGTGATTTACCATAATGTGGTCCTTGTCCTGAAAGGAATGTCCCTCCAGGTCAATAAAGGACAGATCGTTACGGTCCTGGGAAACAACGGGGCGGGAAAGACGACCACCCTCAAGGCGATTTCAGGGCTCCTGAAATCCGAGGACGGCGAGGTCACCGACGGGTCCATCCATTTCCAGGGGCAACGGATCGACCGGAAATATCCGGAAGAGATCGTACGCATGGGAATATTTCAGGTCATGGAGGGTCGCAGGGTCTTTGAGGACCTGACCGTTGACGAAAACCTCATGGCAGGCGGTCACACCAACAAGGGAAGGGGCCTGATGCGAACGCACATGCGCATGGTCTATGATTATTTCCCAAGGCTCAAGGCCCGAAAAAATGTCCTGGCCGGCTACATCAGCGGCGGAGAGCAACAGATGCTGGTGATCGGCAGGGGCCTCATGTCCACCCCCATCCTGATGCTCCTTGACGAACCGTCCATGGGTCTCTCTCCCCTGCTGGTCTCTGAAATATTCAGGATCATTCAACAGATCAACAGGGAGGAGGGGGTGAGCATCCTGCTGGTGGAACAGAACGCCCGTCTGGCACTCTCCATTGCAAGCCACGGGTATGTCATGGAAAACGGCCGGATCGTCTTGGATGATTCGGTGGAAAAGCTCAAGGAAAATGCCGATGTCAGGGAATTCTATCTGGGTCTTACGGAAGTGGGAAAGAAAAAGAGCTACCGTGACGTCAAACATTACAAGAGAAGAAAGCGATGGCTGACATAGATACCCTAGATACCCGCTCATGAGGACGACTTGGTTCACACCGGGCACGAAACAAAGTCGATCCCTACCCCCGTGCCCGTCGGTCCTCTTCGCTTCGAATCTCACGACGCAGGAGTTTCCCCACCTTTGACTTGGGAAGCATGTCTCTGAATTCGATGTACTGTGGTATTTTATAAGAAACGAGCTGCTTCCGGCACCATTTCATGAGATCGTATCCCGTGATTCCTTTGACATCCGTTTTCAGGACCACATAGGCCTTGATGCGTTCACCCACCTTTTCATCCGGAATGCCCACCACACAGGATCCGATCACAGCGGGATGTTCCTGAAGCACCGCCTCGATTTCAGAGGCTGATATCCGATAGCCTTTGTGCTTGATGGTATCCACGGTGCGGTCCACGAAATAGAGATTTCCTTCTCCATCCATGGACATGATGTCCGCAGTGCGGTACCATTTTCTCCCCTCGATTTCTACAAAGGCCTCTTTGGTTTCTTCCGGTTTGTTGAGATAGCTCGTTACCATGAGATCGGAATTGACGAGGAGTTCACCCGGTTCCCCCTGCTTCACCGGCTCGAGGGTAGCGGGATCCACAAGTTTGATCCGCTTGCTCGGCACCACGCGGCCGACGCTCTTCGGGGGATTTGTAATGTTCGTCGGGCACATGGCGACCCCGCCGCAGGTTTCCGTGGCGCCGTAGCCTTGATAAATTATCCTGCCGAACCTCTCCTGCCACCGTTTCCCCACCTCTACGGGAAGAACATCGCCGGCACTGTACCAGTAAACCACGGAACTAAGATCATACTGGTCGAGCCGGTCGTGTTCCAGCATCATGCGGTACAGGGTAGGAACGCCGATCATGGAGGTGGCCTTGAACCGTTCGATCGATTCAAAGGTGGCGTCGATGTTCACCTTGGGCTGGAGCATGAGGGTGCCGCCCATAAACAAGGAGCCCAGGCTGCATGTCTGGCCGAGGATATGAAAAAGGGGGGCGTTACCAAATACGATGTTGTCCTCTAAAGGGACAAGATCCTTGCTCACGGTGATCTGTTCGGCTACGGACACCAGGAAAAGATCATGGGTGTAGGGAACGCCTTTGGGAAACTTTGTTGTGCCGCCGGTGTAAAGGATCTCGCACCTGGCCCGCCCGTCCCTGGTCAATGGCGGGAGCTTTGCGCCCGCCCCCCGGTTTTGGCTGAGGAGGGTCCGCAGAAAATAGGTGTTTTCCCCGAGAGTGGCCTTTCCTTTCGGAAGCACATCGAAGAGGGTGCCGAAGGCCCGCTTCCACCACGGCAGGAGGTCGGCCATGCGGGTGACGATTACATTCTTGAGTTGTGTCTCAGGCAATACCCGCTTTACATATCCGAAGTTGGTGTCTGCGCACACGATCGCTTCTGCCCCGCTGTCGTTCGTGATATAACGCAGGTCATGGGGGGTATAGATGGGCGTGATGGGTACGGGCACGGCGCCTGCCCGCTGGATACCCAGCCATGTTATCACCCACTGGACTGTGTTCGGGATATAGAGAACGATCCGTTGCCCAGGACTCACACCCAGATGGATGAGCGCGGCTGCAAAGCGCTCGGCCAGATCCTTGATCTGGTGATACGAATATCGGGTACCGAGGTAAATGACGGCAGGATGGTGCCTTCGCCTTTCGGCAGCGGCCTCAAACGCCGCATAGATGTTGTTTTCTTCCTTGTTACTCATTTGGCCATTCGATCCATTCAGGTCACTTGATGCCGGGTTGAGGTCTCCTTGGAAGGCCTCTTTGTTAAACCCCGAAATAGGCGGCCTTGATTTCGGGATTGTCCATCAGCTCCTTCCCTGTCCCGGACAGGGTCAACATTCCGTTTTCAATGACATACCCCCTGTCAATGATGGGAAGGACCGGCCGTGCGAACTGCTCAGTGATGAGCACCGTGATCTCGGATTCCTTTTGAAGGTTGCAGATGGCGGTTACCAGGGATTTTTGCATCATCGGGCTGAGGCCTAACAGGGGTTCGTCCAGGAGGAGGAGCTTGGGCTTTACCATAAGACTCATGCCGATGGCGAGCATCTGCTGCTCTCCGCCGCTGAGGAATCCCGCTTTCCGTGATTTAAGGGGGACAAGGGCCGGAAAAAGCTTGAAGGTATATTGGGTCACTTCTTTTATTTCCGACCGGGTCCGCAGGTAACCGGCGATCTTGAGGTTTTCCATGACGCTGCTTTCCGGAAATATAGGATGCCGCTCCCTGGCAAGGGCAATCCCCCTCCTGACCCTATCGCTCGGCCGGGTGGTTGTGATCTCCTCTCCCTGGTAAAGAATGCGTCCGTAAACCGTGATTCTTTCCCCGCCCTTTCTTCGTTCCTTGATAGCCATATCGATAATGAGGCCCGAAAGCGTATTCATGAGGGTCGTTTTCCCGGCACTGTTGGAGCCGATGACGCCCACTATCTCGCCTTGCTTCACGCTCATGGAAAAGTCGTTGAGCGCCAGGGCGTTCTCGAAGAAAACCAAGAGATTCTGAACTTCAAGCATGGTCAGTCCGTTTCACCGACAGAACCCTGCCGACGCAAAGACACATCGTTCGGGTGGCATCTTTCATATCCGCGGGTTCCACCCTTGAATTATTAGTCCTCAGAGCCAAGGTAGGCCTTCTTGACCTCTTCATTCTCCATCACCTCTTTGGAAGGACCATTGGCGATCAGCCTCCCGTAGTTGAGGACCACCACCCGATGAGCGATGCGGAACACCTCCTTAAGCCGGTGCTCGATCATGATGATGGTCTTTCCCGCGACAAGGAGTTTCTCGATGATAGGAACAATGCTTGCCACTTCGGCAAGGCTGAGCCCTGAAAAGAGCTCATCTAGGATGATGAGGTCGGGCTGCAGGGCGATGGCCTTTGCCAGTTCCAGCCTTTTCAGATAGCCCTGGGGGAGGACGCTGGCCACCTTGTAAGCCACCTGGGCATCCCTTTCAAAGCCGACTTCTTCCAACAGGTCAAGGGCCACCGCACTCCTGTCGCCGTACTTGCCGCCCACAAGCTGCTTTACCCGGGGGGAGTAAAGGGGGATGATAATATTTTTAAATGCGGGGAGCTGGTAAAACGGCTTGACCATTTGAAATGTCCTGGCAATCCCTAAGCGTACGATCTTGTGAGGGGCCCAGCTGGTGATGTCGCGGCCCTGGTAGATGACGCTCCCAGAGGTCGCTTTCACAAATCCCGTGATAAGGTTTACGGTAGTTGTCTTGCCGGATCCGTTTGGGCCGATGATCCCGAGGAGTTCGCCCTTGTGGAGGTCGAAGGTGACCCGGCTTACGGCCTGCACCCCGCCGAAGGACTTGGAAAGCTCCACCACCTGCAATAAGGGTGCGGCATTCACTTTTCCACCTCCACCCATCTTTCGAACTGATGATACTTTCGGGTGATGAAATGAAAGATCCCCTCAGGGAGGGCCACGATGAAAAAAACGAGAAAGGCGCCGTAAAAAACGATTCTTAATCCGCCCAAGGCCCTGAGGGCCTCGGAAAGCGGGACCAGGATAAATGCCCCGAGAACCGCGCCGGCAAGTGAACCCCCGCCCCCCACAACCACCGCAGCGATAGGAAGGATGGAATAATCGAGGGCAAAGACAGGCATTCCCACAAACATATAGACATGGGTCATCATTGCCCCGGCAAAGGCGCCGACAGCGCTTGACAAAAACAGGGCCTGGGCCTTGAACCAGTAGATGTTGATGCCCGCATTCATCACCGATCGGTCATTGTCGTTGATCCCTTTGAGCACCAGACCGTAATCGGAATCCATGAGCCTTCGAAACCCGAAAAGGGCGGCCAGGAGGGCGGCCAGGCTCACATACGACTCGATCCAATGAGAGGGAAGCGGGGTCAGCCCGCTGATCCCTTCGGTTCCGCCTAAAATCTTGGTGGCCTCAATGATCCGGACCAGCATCAGCGGAATAATGAGGGTAACCATGGCAAAGTAGATCCCCCGCAGCCGCAAAACAGGGAGAAGAAGCGTCGTGCAGATAACCCCTCCCATGATGGTGGCCAGAGGGATGGTGATGAAAGGGGAAAGGCCCCAGTAATGGTTCATCGCCCCGGAGCAGTATGCACCCATGCCGAAAAAAAGCGCCTGTCCCAGGGAAACCATGCTGCTCTGCGCAAGGATATCCCAGCTGATGGCCAGCAGGCCGAATACCGCCACTGACAATAACACTCTCTGCCAGTAAGTGCCCAGAACAAGTGGCAAAAGGGCGCAAGCGATCAGGGGAAGAAGTCTCGGCCCTGAAAGATAGACCATCTCTTTCCATGAGAGGAGGGCAAAGACATCCTCAGACCTCACCTTGATGCCCCGATCAATTCTTTCTTTTCGCTTTTTCACCCTGTCTCTTTACTCCCTGAAGCGAGTGCGACTCCTCATCAAATTTGAAGAACTGTCATTCCGGTCGAAGTGATCCGCCGCATCAAATTCTTTCCTCCAGCTCCTTTTGCTTTCCATAAAGCCCCGACGGCTTGATCACCAGTACCAAGAAGATTGCCACCAGACTGACGATCATGGTCCAGTGAGAACCGATATAGGTGTCCGTAAACCGTTGCGCGAACCCGACGACAAGACTGGCTACGATCACCCCGCCTGTGCTCCCCAATCCACCGATAATGCAAACGGCCAGGGCATTGATGAGGACATCGTAGCCCTCGCTTACCGAAATCGTGCCCAACGGAACGACAACGGTCGCAGCGATTGCAGCCAGCCCCCCCCCGATGGACACGCTGAGCATGGCGATCCAGTCCGAATCAATACCGAAGGTCAGGGCCGTCCGTTCATCCTGAGCAATCCCGCGAAACGCCAATCCGATTGAGGTATGATGGATGAAAAGCCACAGGAGGAGGATGAGGACGATGCTGAAGAGCACGATCAGAATCCGCTGCATATCGACGTAGGTTCCGGCGATCACAAAGCTCTGGTCTATGAACACCGGAAGGGAGTATTCAATCCCCACAAAACCCAGATAACGAAAAAACTCAAGGATGATCAGGCCGATGCCGAAGGTCGCAATGACCTCCGACAGGACCTGACCGCGAACACGAATGAGAATGAAGCGGTACATGACGGCCCCGACAAAGGCCGTGAAGACAATCGAAAGGACAGCCGATAGAAAATAGGGGATGCCAATCCAGTTTATGAGCATCCAGGTGACAAAGGCCGAGAGGATATAAAAGGCCCCATAGGCAAAGTTGGACACTCCGCTGATGCCGAAGGTCAGGTTGAAGCCGATGGCCATCAGCAGGAGGATCACACTGTTGATCAGCGCGTATACACAGGTGCCCAGAAACACGAAGAAATCCCCTTCCTACCAGGATGTCCGCTCTATTTGGCTGGTTTCAACCCAGCCGGCAATTGAATGTTTCCATCGGCAATCGCCTCTGGAAACACGTTGACGCGATTGCCATCGTCCGTCCACTGAAAGACGCAGGCCACCGCCGACTCCTTGGGATCCATATCGAAAATCGCCTGGTGACCCTCATCGAATCGAATTCTTCCCATGACGCCGGTACGGTCTGTTTTCGCGATCTCGGCCGCAATGGCGTCCGGATCGAGAGACCCTGCCCGCTCAATGGCCTCGGCAAGGATGTAAACCGATTCATAGGTCGGCGCCGGTCCATGGCCCGCCTCCATCGGTTTGCCGTATTTTTTCTCGTACGCTGCGAGAAAATCCATTGACTGGGGCACCTTCGAAGACCCCATGGCGCTTCCTAGCTCGAAGTTGCAGTTGACGGCCCCGCCGATCTTCTGATCAAACGTCTTCCATGCCCCCGGCCCGGCCAAAGGAGAAATGAACCCTGCCAGTAATGCCGGCACCTTCATGGCATTCCACTGCTTAACCAGGATCCCGCTCTGGGGCATGTCAAATATGGGGAGGATCACCTGAGCGCCCCCGGCCCGGACTTTCATCATGGCCGACGAAAAATCCAACGTCCCGGTGGGATAGGCCTCGTGGCCGACCACCTGCCACCCGGCCTTTTCAAAATAGTTCTTTCTGATGAGGTCTGCCGTGGCCCGGGCCCACGCCACATCCTGGTTCATGATATACACCTTGTTGAACCCGAATTCCTTATTGACGAAGGCCATGATGCCCACAAGGTACTTGACCAGGTATTTGGCGTTGAGGCAGGTTCGGAAAACGTATTTATATTTATCCGGATCTTTCTTGATTTTTGCTTCTGAGGCAGGGCTCATGGCGATGGTTCCCAACATGGGGACTTTGTACTTGGCGAGAATATCCATCCCGGCCAGGAGGGCCTCTGATCTGAAAGGCCCGATCAGCAAGGCTGTCGGCTTCTTGTCAAGGATGATCTTCTCCAGACCCAGGAGGGCTTCAGGGACCGGCACGCCCGGGGCTGCATCACGTATGTCTATGGACTCCACCTTGAAAAGCCTTTTCTCAGATCCGACCGTGACGCCGCCTTTGGCATTGATTTCCTCAACCGCCATTTCCACCACAGCAAGGCCTTCCTTTCCCTCTACAAATCCTGTTGAGGTGGGAACCCCAATGACGATCGGGTCGGCTGCATGGGCCGTCATAAACGGAGATGCCAGAACACACACCAAGGCCAGGAAAACAGATAGAGAACAGATTATTTTTTTCATGGATTTCCTCCTTGAGATTGGGTAACACGCCCGCCTTCTGAAAATATGGTGCACTGTCCAGTAGTCCACCACCTCTTTATCAGAAAGCCACCATGCTACAAGAATGGAATTTACTCCAACACCCCCTATCATCTTTTAAACAGAGCAAAGAATATGCCACATAGCACTGCCAATGTCAACTGGCTAAAATCAAATGATATATTGCGGCCACGCCTTGGTGGCGAAATGGGTAGAGGGTGTAAGAATTGGTTACAACCGGGCAGCAGGAAAGCGGCATGAACGTTTGAGACAAACAAAAATGAAATTATAATCCACAGGTTAAATATCCTGCCGATAAAATGTTACCAAAGGTGACGAAATATGAAGAGTGTGAAAAGAGGTAACGTTCGCGTTGTCAGCGAGGATGCCCGGCGGATTCCATAAAGGACGGAAGGGTCATTTGTCCCTCGGCGATGCGGTGAGGGTAAACAATGACCCGTTTGCCGGGTGCCTTCCATTGAACCACGCAGGCCAGGACCTCTTGTTCTGGATTCCGCCCGAAAATTGCCTGGTGACCTCTGTGGAAAACCACGCGTCCCATAACCCCTTTTCGATCGGTGAATTCCAGCGCTGTTGCCACCCGATCCGGGTCCAGGGTTCCGGCCCGCTTAAAGGCCTGAGCCAGAATATATACCGATTCATAGCTTGGGGCCGGTCCGTGGCCCGCCTGAATGGGATGGCCATACCTGGCTTTGTAGGCCTCATAAAAGGCTTTGGCCGGAGGATACTTGGATGAAGGGAGGTTTCCCAACTCAAATATGACATTGATCACCCCTTCCAGGCCGCCGTGGAAAGCGGTCCAGGCATCGGGTCCGGAAGCCGGTGAAATGAAGCCGCATAACAAGGCTGGCGGTTTCATCTCGTGCCACTCCATAACTAGGTTTTTGCTGGTGGGCATGTCAAAAACCGCCAGGATAACCTGGGCCCGGCCAGCTGTTGCCCGGGCCAGTGCCTTGCGGAAATCCCTTGTTTCCGCAGGAAAGTTCTCCTGCCCCAAAACCCGCCATCCGGACCCATCCAGGTACAGTTTCAACATCAGGTAGGCCGTGGAGCGGGCCCATGCCACGTCCTGATTCAGGATGAACACCTTTTCAAAACCAAATTTCTGTCTCATCAGTTTCATGGTTTGAATAAGATACGCCACGAGATATTTGGAGCTGAGACCGATGCGAAAGATGTACCTGTATTTGGGATGGGTAAGGACCTTGGCGTCCACCGCCGGAGACATGGCGATACATTCCAAGGTGGGAATCTTTTCTTCAGCCAAAAAATCCATGGAAGCCAGAAGCACCTCGGAACGAAAGGGGCCTATGACCAAGGCATGGGGCCTTTTCTCTTTTATGAATGCCCGAAGCCTCGCCACGGCCTCGGCAGTAGGGGAATCCGGCTCAACCTCCTTGAGATCAAAGGGTTCCAGTCTGAATTTGTGCGTCCGTCCGCCTATGTTCACGCCCCCAGCGTCATTGATTTCCGCTACGGCCATTCGGACCGCCTGCAGACTCTCGGACCCTTCCACGCTTTTCAAGGAGGTGGGCGCGCCCAGGATGATCTCCCCGCTCCCGTCTACGGCAACAGGCACCATCCAACACAACGCCGTCACAAAAAGGGCGATGATGCGTCGTGAGGGGCTCATTCGGGCATCTCCCTTCGGGAATCCATGGTGTTTCTGATCCCCAGCCGCGTCATCTTTTCGTAGAGCCCTTTCCGTGAAATTCCAAGAATCTTGGCGGCCAGCGTCTTGTTGCCATGACATCGTTTCAAGGTATTGATGATCAGATCCGTCTCCATATCCCTGAGGGTAGGACCCTGGGAGGAACCCTTCCGGATTTGGCCACCGAACAATTCTTCGCCGGCAGGCTTGGGTTTTCCCATTTTTCTGGGAAGATCTTCCGGAGAAATGAACGACTTTTTGGACAAAATAACGGCCCGGGCCAGGCAGTTTTCAAGTTCCCGGATGTTGCCAGGCCAGTGGTAGTCCATAAGCCTTCCCATGGCCTCCGGGGATATCCCTTCCATTGCCCGCAAATACCTTCTGGCGTACCGGGCCACGAAATGTTCGGCCAAGAGCGGAATGTCTTCCATCCGCTCCCTGAGAGGGGGGACACGAATGGGGATAACTTCGATACGGTAAAGCAAATCACTCATGAACCGGCCGGAAGCGATTTGCTCCTCAAGGTCCACATTGGTGGCGGCCACCAGCCGCACATTGACCTTTCTTTCCCTGTGATCCCCAACAGGTTGAAAAATTCCGTCCTGTAAAAATCTCAAGAATTTGGATTGGAGGCCCAGGGACATATGACCGATTTCATCCAGAAACAGGGTCCCTTCATGAGCCGATTCAAGCCGGCCCGTTCTGTCCGCCAAGGCCCCTGTGAACGCCCCCTTTGCATGCCCGAACAGCTCCGCCTCCAGAAGGCTTTCCGTAAGGGCCGCGCAATTGATGCACACAACAGGATTTGCCCGTCGTCCGGACTCCGAATGGAGCGCCCTGGCCAGGAGTTCCTTTCCGGTGCCGGTCTCTCCGGTGATGAGCACGGATGCGTCCGTAGGGCCCACCGTACGCACCATCTCAAAAATATCCCGCATGACCGAAGCGGCGCCGAGAATTCCGTGAAACATGCTCTCCTTTTTGACCTGTCGCCGCAACGACGCCAGTTCGAGGCTCATTTCCGCCTGCCGGCATGCATTGGATAAGACGATGGGAAGCTCCTCATAATTGAGGGGCTTGATCAGATAATCCGTTACGCCCTCCTTAAGGGCCATAATCGCCGTTTCCACCGAGGCATAGGCGGTCATAATGACAAAAGGGGGCGTGGGGCCGTACCGGACCATGGAGCGGTAAAGCTCCAATCCGCTCATCCCCGGCATTTTCAAATCCGCCAGCACCACATTGATATCCGTATCCGTGTGTTGCTTAAAGACACTCAACGCTTCCTCGCCGCTGGAGGCCTTCAGAACGCGATAGCCCTTATCGGCCAAAAACAGCATCAACACCTTCAACGTGTTTATTCTGTCATCCACCACAAGGATGGTCTTTTCCGGCGCAATCACGTTATGATGTCCTCCTTGTTTTTGGTCAGCGGCAGAATGATGGTCGCCTGGGTCCCTCTACCCCACCGGCTGTCCAGCTCAATGGTCCCCCCATGAGCTTCAACAATGCCGAGACTGAGCGGAAGCCCCAGCCCCGTACCGTCTTCCTTTGTGGTGAAGAATGGGTCGAAGACATTGGCTAGATTCTTGTCTCTGATGCCTGTGCCGTTATCTTTGATCACCACCAGCAGCTTCTTTTCGTTGTCTATCTCCATGACGAGCGTACCCACTTCAATTTCACCGCCCTGGGTCAGTGAATCCATGGCATTAAAAAAGAGATTAAGGAGAACCTGTTCCATCTGATGGGTATCCAGCCGCACCAACGGCAGCGACGGCTGCAACAGATTTCGAAATATGACGCCTCTTTTTTGCGTCTCCCTGGCCAATAGCTCCTCGGTTCCCAGAATGATTTCGTTGATGTCAACGGCCTCCAACTTGGGCGGGGCCTGTTTGGAAAAATACAAGAATTCCGAAACCACCCGGTCCAAACGATCAATCTCTTCGCCCACCAACTGTGTATACTGCTGTATCAGGGGTTCATGCCCCCATTTTTGTCCCAGATGCACCATGGCGCCCTTCATTGCGTTCAACGGGTTTCGAATCTCATGGGCCACGCCGGCCGACAGTCGCCCAAGGGAAATGAGTTTTTCCGAACGCACCAGCTCCTTTTGTATCCGGGAAAGATTGTTGACCATGCGGTTGAAGGAACCGGTCAAATCCCCCAATTCGTCCCTGGACTTCACCGGAATTTCCTGGTTCAGGTCGCCGCAGGCCAGCCGGTTCGTGGCCGTCACCAACCGGCGTACAGGCCTGAGAAGGTGATATGAGAGGATAAACGCCCCCACAAGGGTTATCAGGAGCGTTACCACAACCAACTGAATAACATTGGTCCGGATGGCCTGGGCCTCCTTACCGAATTCCTCAATGGGGATGGTTACGGCCATGGACCAATTCATGGTGGGAATGGGCGCAAAAGCCGCCACCTTCTTTTGACCCTGGAACGTGTATTCCTTCCATCCGGTGTCACCCGAGGCCATGTCTTTGGACAAATGGATCAGGCTTGCGTCCGGACCGTCCCTGGCGTCATACTTGTATGGCCCGTAGAGAGGATGGGCCAGGGTTTTTCCCTCACGGTCTATCAAGAATGAATATCCCTCTTCTCCCACGCGGATGGAGCGTATAAAACGGGTAATTCTTTCAAAATCAACATCAATAACAATAACTCCGGCGAATTCCTTCCAACCCGTAAAGAATGCCTTGCTGCAATGGACAATAAAGCCCTTCCGTTCCCGGCAATGGATCAGTTCTGAAAAACGAACGTCTGTCGGTCTCATGCCCGCGGTTTTTCCGAAAAAAAGTTCCCGGCTTTGATTGTCCAAGGGATCGACGGCGCCGGGGCCCCCCACGCCGATCAATTTCTCCCCATGTTCGTTCAACACCCGTATTCCGGAATAAAAAGGGGTGCGGTCAAGAATATCTTCAAACAATTTCCTAAGGTTATCCCGATTGAAGTCAGCTTCGGCCTCCAGACGGAACAACCTGGCGAGATGATATTCAGCCAGGACCGGAGACCGCGAAATGGTGGTCAGATCCACCCGGCAATTATAGAAAATATCATCTATCTTATTGGCTGCCGCCTCCACCTGGACCATTTGTTCCTGGCGAACCAGACGGTTGACCCTTTCCACGGATGCCTTAATGGATGAGTAGCCAACCACCGCAACAGGCAGGCATACCATCGGGATAATGAACATCAGCAATTTACTGAAAATGGAAATGCGGATCCTCAAACATCGCCTCCATCCCACCCTGGTTATCGGGACTCAAGCCAGCAGGGCCAGCCATTGATTTTCAGTGGATATGGATATCTACCCTTTTTACCGATGAGAGTCAATTGCCCGCAAGAACGCCCGTGTTCAATGAAAATATCACCAGGCGAGGGTGTAAACAAAAATGTTTGGCGACGCGTAGGACCGGATCACAAAAAAGACTGGCCTGCAGAGCAGAAAATGATCTGTTAGGAAGATGAAAACCCCAATTCTCGTTCCGCGCGGTTCCTTCTCCTCCCCTCAATTCCCACCTGACAGCAAAACGGCCACAAAAAAAGCCCCCTTCCTGATGCATCATAGGAAGGGGGCTTTTTGATTCAGCAGGGGCCTGAGCTTCCAGACCCCTGGATAGATACACTCAAGTTTTTAGAAGGTGATCTGGAACTGCACACCGTAGATGGCGTATTTGCCGTAATCTACGCCCAAATCATCACCATCGTCATACCACATCAGTTCTGGTCTCACTCGGAAGCCTTTGGCCAGATCGATCGGGACGCTGATACCCCACATCTGTGTCCTGATATCTCTATCTACACCGGCAGCGGTCTCATTTTCCGATTTCTGCTGCCCGTACATCAGGCTCGGGGTGATCGGACCGAATTTGTAGGAAAGCTCAACCCAGAAGGAGTAGGTCTCTGCATCGTGGATCTGACCGTTGTTCTTCAGCGTAGCGCTTGCCATACCGCCTATGATAGACGGGCTGGTGCCGGCGAGGCCGCGGGTGTTGCCCCAGTTCTCGCCGTAGTTGAATTCGCCGGAGAGCCCGAAGGGGCCGAGTCCGAGTTTGGCGCCCAATGTACCGATCCAGGTATCGATGCTGTTGTCCACACCCGCGTAAGCGGTGCCCAGTCTATCCACGGTCCTGTGCTGATACAGGAAACCGGGGTAGAGATGAACCGGTCCCAAATAGATCGGGACGCTGATATCGATTCTTGGGATCTTGGTGTTGGTTTGATAGCCTACGGCCTCACCGCCTTGACCTGTCCAGGGACCGTAGCTTCCGCCGGCGAGCGTACCATTGGGATCCACCAGGGCAATCTCGAGCCGTGCGGCCTTACCGAATTTAAAGGTACCTCTGACCTGAGCAAAACGGCCGGAGTAGAAGTCACCGTAACCCACGCCGATGATGTTGACAGATCCCGACCTTGTCCCTATCAACTGGGAGGGGTTCAGGGGTGAGAAGGGGGTGGTGGAATGACCCGCCATAATCGTGAACATGGGGTTGACATCCCACCAGCCGTACGCGTGACGCACGACAGCGCTGAAGTCATTATCGGAACTGGAATTTATCGTGTTTCCGGTCCCCTGGCCCAGACCAAACTCAATATACATGCCCACGTTGTCTTCATTGGTCCACCTGCCGTACAGACGGGTGATATTGGGGACTTGTATGGCCGTCTGGGTAAAGGAATCTCCACCGTATCCTCTCCAGGTTGAGTTTGCCGTATCCCGATCAAGATAATAGAAATCGGTAAAGATGATACCGCCGATTTTCACATCTGCCATGGCAGGCACAGCAAAGGCGACCAGCAATAAGGCAGCCATACCCAATACAAATAGTTTTCTCATTACTCTCTCCTCCTAAAAAGTGTTTATGGTTAAAATGTTTCTCAACTCAATTCCCCACTAAAATATAGTAAAACCTATCGCCTCCTTTCTATAAAAAAGTATAGACAGTTTTAAGCAACTCCTCATTAATATTACAAGTAATAAAACTTCGTGACCAGGTATTTAACAAGTTATGAGAGAAATGTCAAGCATTTTTCTCATGTTCAGGCCATTTTCCCCGTACCCGCGGGGGAGATTTCAACAGGATACCCGCCCGGATTTCTGTTGTGGTCCCGACCTTTGATAACTGCGCCGCATCTTTCCCCTTCCCGCTGCTTCACAAACGGCCGAAAGTCGCGATGTTCATACTTTATTTCCCATTGAAAGTCAAGAACAAATGAAGTCCGGCTTTTTGTTCGCCCGCACAAGGATGGCGAATTTCCATGATCCCTCTTGGCGTAGGCTTTCTTCTCGCGAGATTTGCTCGGATTGGTTGTGGGCTCAGTCTTTCATCACATCTTTGAGCACTGCCAGGATATCAGCCGGGATATCAATGGCGCGGAAATTGTCCGGGTTTGAGACATCGAGGCAAATCCGCTTTTCATATCCCTCAACAAGGAGGGTCCCGGTGAAATGTTCCGTGATAACGTGTTTCAAGGAGACTGTCTTTTCAGACAATCCATCCACATGGGTGCTGATCCGGATTTCCTGATGATATCTCCCCGGCTTCTTATATCGGCAGGAGGTTTCTGCGAGGCCAAAGAGGATCTGCCTGCTGCGCCACATATCACCGAGGGTCAGCCCGATGGCTTCGAAAAAGAGATGGCCCGATGCATCGATCCATTCATAGAACCGGGGATAAAATACGATGCCGAGGGAATCCAGATCTCCCCACATGATCTTCCGGTCAACCGTGTGTGTCTTCATTGATTGCTCGCTGCGCCTTTTCGTCCGGGTTCCAAGGGAATACGGCCTATAAATCGTATTGGACCTATATTTGCCTGCTCCCCGCTCCTCGCTCCCTCTCCTATGCCCCCCGCATGTAATCGACCGCATTGCGGAAGATTTGAATGCCCTCTCCCTCATTGGGAAGGGACGTCTCCCCTTGACGCGCAAGGGCCTCCTTCTTTCGGAGCCAGTCGGGGTGATTGGTAAAATGATTGAATGCCTCGGGATGGGGCATGATTCCGAAGATCCGTCCGGTCGCATCGCAGATCCCCGCAATATCCCTTAGCGACCCATTGGGGTTGAAGGGCCAGGCCCCGTCGGCCGCCTTTCCGTGGTCGTCGGCATACTGCAACACCACCTGGTGATTCAGAAAGAGCTGCTCAAGGATCTCCCGGGGAGCATAAAACTTTCCCTCGCCGTGCCGCACAGGGAGTTCCAGATCAGAGATCCCCCGGGTGAAAATCCCGCCGGATTCCGGGTCGGCCTTCAACCGGACCCATGTATCAATAAAGTTGCCCGAATCGTTATAGGTCAGGGCAACGCTCCGCTCCCGGCATCGATCCCCAAAGCCCGGAAGGAGGCCCATATTGACCAGAGCCTGGAAGCCGTTGCAGATACCGATGATGAGATTGCCGTTTTGAACAAATTCATTCAGTTCCTCGCCCAGATGATGCTTCATTTTGGTGGCCATCAGCACGCCGGCGCCGTGATCATCTGCCCAGCTGAACCCGCCTCCCAGCACCAGGATATGATAGTCGGATAATCTGATTTCAGCAGGATGACTTTTGCCACTGATCAGTTCATTGATATGTATCCTGTGGGAATCCGCCCCCGCCAGCTTCAACGAGTAATCGGTCTCGTAATCGCAATTGAGTCCGTAGCCCGTGAGGACCAAGGCCTTGATCTGTCTCATATCAGTTCTCCAAACGGCCGTTTCCAGGAACCCTTCAATTCCGCAATGTTTTCCCGTACAAGAGGCACCCCTGCATCACCCCTTATGATGAACATCGGCGATTCAGTGGTTGTCCCGATCCGGCCGATATTCAAATTGGAAAAGATTGATTCAAACCGTTCCTGCCGGTCGGGGGCAACCGTGATGATAAATCGGCCGCACGATTCCGAGTAAAGTCCCTGGCTCGGGGTTAACGCGTCGGCACCGGGGATCCGGGAGAAATCGACATCCATCCCCAGTTCGCCGGCCATGGCCGTAAGCGCCAGATGCACAGCCAGCCCCCCCCTTGACACCGCGTGACAGGATGAGACCAGGCCGTCGGTTATGGCCAGGTGAAGCGCTTTGTATTGAGGCCATAGCGCCGGCACAACCACTTTAGGGACATTGAGGCCGACCGCCCCCATCAGCTGGTAATATTCACTACCGCCCAGTTCGTTCCGGGTTTCGCCCAGGATGTAGATGATGTCTCCCGGGAATTTAGAATCCATGGATACGCACGTGAAAATATCCTCGATGACACTCGATACCGTAAACAGGAAAGTGGGCAGACCCGAGACCTTTCGCCTCTCCCCGAAGGGGCCTTTCAGATTACCGTCAATGTACATGCTGTCTTTTCCGGAAAGGAGCGGGATCCCATAGGCCAGACAATAATCGCGAAGGGCCCGGTTGGATCGGACCAGTTGACCGGCCTTGTACCTGCCGTCGGGATTTTTCACCGGGTCATATTCGATGGTGGGCCAGCAGAAATTGTCCACCCCCCCCAGATGGTCAGGATCCCCGCCCACGGCCAGGACCTTTCGGACTGCCTCGTCAATGGTGGCCGCGGTCATGTGATAGGTATCGACCAGGGAATAGAACGGGTTGAGGGCCTGGGAAACGGCCAGCCCTCTTGGGGATTCAAGGATGGGCCTTATAACCGCCGCATCCGAGGGGATGTCCCTTTGTTTCCCTGTCAGGGGCTTGATGACGCTGGTTCCCTGGACCTCGTGATCGTACTGACGTGCAATCCAGTTGCGGCTGCACAGATTGGGCCGGGCCAGCATCGCATGGAGGAGGGCCCCATGATCAATGGGTTCGCTGATAACCGGCTCCGCAAGCCCCCTGATCTCGGGCGGTACCCAGTGGGCGTCAAACTCCCACTGGGGAAAGTCGGATTCCAGAAGATCCATTCGGATATAGGCGCAGGTCTTCCCCTTGTACAGAAGATGAAGATATCCGGAATCCGTATATTCCCCGATGACCGTGCTTTCAACGGAATGCTTTCGGGACAGTGCCATGAACCGATCGATATGGGTCGGCTGGACGGCAATGGTCATCCGTTCCTGGGATTCCGAGATCCAGATTTCCCACTGATCCAGGCCTTCGTATTTCAAAGGCACCTTGTCGAGATCTACCCTGCACCCGTCGCTGAACCGGGCGGATTCCCCCACAGAGGACGAGAGCCCACCGCCGCCATTATCTGTGATGAACGCGATGAGTCCTTCGTCTCTGGCCTCCAGGAGAAAATCGTGCATCTTTTTCTGGGTATAGGGGTCTCCAATCTGGACGTGACCTGCCGGGGTGTGTTCGCTGTAGGTCTCGGACGCGGCGGTTACCCCGTGGATGCCGTCCTTGCCGACCCTTCCCCCGGACATGACAATCAGATCCCCGGGGGTGGTGGTCTTATCATGGGAAGACTTCCCCCCGATCCTGGCCGGCATGATCCCCATGGTGGTTACAAAGACGAGGCATTTGCCCGTGTAGCTTTCGTCAAACAGGAGTAATCCGTACGGGGTGGGTATCCCGCTCTTGTTCCCCCCGTCCCGGACCCCCTCGATGATCCCGTCCAACAGGCGCCTGGGATGCAAGTGGGGGGTTAAGTCGCCCTGATAATCCCGGTGCCCCACACAATATCCATACATCCCCAGGATCAGTTTCGCCCCCTTTCCCGTGCCCAGAGGGTCCCTGTAGATGCCGACAATCCCGGTGATGGCCCCGCCATAGGCCTCCATATTGGAGGGGCTGTTGTGGGTCTCTCCGGTAATTACATAATAGTGATCATTATCAAACCGCCCCACGCCGGCATTATCCCACAACACGGAGATGACCCAATCCTTTTCTTCCTTAATTTTGAGGGTAGGGGCCTCGATGCACGACTTGAAGAGGCTGTCAACCGTCTCCTTCTCACCGGTGGAGAGGTCGTGGTATCTGAAAAGGCCCCTGAAGGTGTTGTGGTTGCAGTGATCGCTGCGGGCCTGGGATATGTACTCCAGTTCCACATCTGTGGGGAGATCGAGGCCGAACTTTTTCCGTTCATTTCTAATATCCTCCCTCATAAAGTAGAACCGGATAACAGGGATATCCCTTGTCTGGAGCGCGAGATTCCGTTCAAGGGATATTCTTTTGAGTTCCTCATCGCTGTCAATCGAAAGAGTATTGACCTCAGGACTGTGGTCGAGCATGACCTTTGGAACAGGGAAACCGATGCCCTCCTCAGGCCGCCAGTCATTCCGCGAAAAAATCTTCCATTGCTGGATCACCTCATTTGCCAACAGATCGCCTGCAATCCGACGCACCTGTTGTTCCTTCAAATCGCCCCGGAGTTCATACAGTTTTGAGGTGTAGACGGCCTCTCCCGATTTGAACGGGACGCCCAGAAGGTCTTCAATCGCCTCTCTGGCCGTGCTTCCGGCGGTATCCCTCACCCCGGGACGCAATCCGATCCAGATCAGCCAGTCGAAATCGTGTGCCATGGGGGCATAGGAGGAGATTTCGGTAACAGGATTAGTGAATATTTCGGTCTGGATCCGGGCCAATTGGTCTGCGTTTAATTGTGCGTCGATGGTCAGGACCCGGATCACCCGGATATCGTCCACGCCGAATCCGAAATACTCCCTTGCGTTGCGCCGAATACCGGCGCCCTCGGCATCTGTCAGCTCATGTTTCAGCCTGATTTCCAACCTGAAGGGCATCGCCAATCACCTGCTTTCCGGGACAAGTTCAGGATCCCGTTCAACATTATCTTTTACAAAAGATTATACGTCGTCGTAAATTTCACCCTGTGCACAGCCTATCCCGACCGTTCTCATCCTGCGATCCAAAAGGGGCCAACATATAGATGTGCTCCCTATTGGAACCCGCTTCCAGCATGGCACAAACCACACCCGATTTCAACAGATTCTTTGGGAGAAACCCTCCGCACCTCTAATGCCCTGCGCCTTTCCGGCACAGCTTTACACCTGTCGGCGGTATGTCCGCTGGGGTCGTCACGCTTGCAATCGAGGGACTGATGAATATATTTGAGTTATATTATTTTATGAATCACCAGGCAGCGCTTCTGATTGCGGGCCATTTTCTCTGCAGACTCCCGCACTTTGGAACTGCTGATTTCTAAGGAGTAAAAGAATGGAAAAAGAAGGTATATTTGAAGCGGAAAAGGGCGATACCGGAAGGATTCCGAATCAGCGCGAACTCGAAAAAGAGTTGAGCGACTATCTCACCAAAAAATATGGCAACCGGATCAAGATCATCTCCCCATTTATCATCCCTAAGAAGGATGAGGCCCTGACCGACGGTCAGAACAGGGGCGCGGCAGATGGAACCGTAACCCATTTTGACATGATGCCTGAGGAGCTGGAATCCTACTTGCACAGTTTTGTGGTCAAACAGGACCAGGTCAAGGGGGTTCTGGCCACCAAGGTCTGCACCCATTTTAACAGGATCAAGTTTAACAGCGAAAAAGATGCCGGGGAAAAGAAAAGGACAGGCGTCGGCATGATCAAGAACAATGTCCTCATGATCGGTCCCACCGGCGTTGGAAAAACGTATATCATTAAACTCATCGCCCAGAAACTGGGCGTCCCTTTTGTAAAGGGGGACGCCACCAAATTCAGCGAAACCGGCTATGTTGGCGGAGATGTGGAAGACCTGGTCCGGGACCTCGTCTATGAGGCCAATGAAAATATCGACCTGGCGGAAAATGGGATTATCTATATCGATGAGGTCGATAAGATCGCTTCATCTCAGAATCTGATCGGTCACGATATTTCCAGAACCGGCGTACAGAGGGCGCTTCTCAAGCCGATGGAGGAGACCGATGTGGATCTCAAGGTCCCCCATGATCCCATATCCCAGATCCAGGCCATTGAGCATTACCGGCGTACCGGGAAGCGGGAAAAGAAGGTGGTCAACACCAGAAACATCCTGTTTATCATGAGCGGCGCCTTTGGTGACCTGGCGGAGATTATCAAAAAACGACTCCAGAAACAGGGAATCGGATTCGAGGCCGATGTGAGACCGACCGAGATCCCCTGGGAGATCCTGAAGGAGGTGCGGGCGCAGGATTTGATCGAATTCGGTTTCGAGTCCGAGTTTGTTGGCCGTCTTCCGGTGGTAGTGGTTTTCGATGAACTTACCAAGGAAGACCTCTTGGAGATCCTCGGAAATCCCAACAACCCCATTATCCTCAGCAAACGGATCGATTTCAGGGCCTATGGCATCGACATCAAATTTGAGGACGATGCATTGGCGCGGATTGCGGAGATGGCCGCCGAGGAAAAGACCGGCGCGAGAGGCCTGGTGAGCGCCATGGAAAAGGTCCTGATCCCCTTTGAGAAGAAACTTCCTTCATCGACTATTCGAAAGTTTCTGGTAACGCCGGACATCGTGAAGGAACCGGAAGCCCAGCTCAAGATGCTGCTGGCCAACCCGGATGATCCGGAACGGGCGGATCGTTATGAAAAGGCGAGACAGCATGAGCATGAAAGAATCAAACAATACCTCTCAGACCGGGTGGAAAGTCTCAGCAAACGATGCGGTTTGGAAATCTCTTCGAACAGGATGGATCTCATCGCAGAGTTATATCTGATCAACATCACAGAGATCGATACGGCGATTGAAGATTTCAACACCATGTACGATCAGGTCAAGATAGAAGAGGCCTCACTCATGGAAAAGCTTGAGGTAACGTTAGCGTTTGATGAGAGCGCCGTGGATGAGATTATCGGCCAGGCCATCCGGACCGGCCAGGAGCCCGGTCCCCTCACTTTTCAACTGGCAAAGCGGCTCGAATATGGTCTGAGGCTCGTGAAAGATCGATCGGGCATTGACACATTCAGCATCAGCGCCGATGCGGTTAAGAACATGGAAGGATTCATCAATGACCTGATCAAGAGCACCTATCGCGAGGACCCGATGGCAGCGGATCTTTCCAAATAGTCAGGTCCATTTCTTAGACAGGATGCCCGAAGGGGCATCCTGTTTCTTATAAACCTGTTCCCCATCGCCAATTCAGTGGGCCAGGCTGTTCCTGTGCGCCTCTTCGATCCGCTCCTTTAAATATGAAATCATCTCACCATCATATTCGTACAGATCAAAGCAGTAGCCGTCTTCTCCCAGCAAACCCCCCGGCACCAGATCGCCTGTCTCGTCCGGATCCGTAATCATATCCCCGTAAAAACATACCGAAAGCCATCTGTTTTCCGGATCATCGTCAACAATATCCACCATGACAAAAAGCCGATCCGCTGTTTCGCCGCCTTTTGGCACATATGCCCTGAAGGAATGGCTGATACCTGCTCGCGATTTAAAATAAAAAATTGCCTTCTCCCTTTTTGAGAGGGAATCCCTGAGTTGGATAAATGCCGCTTTGACATTCCCCGGATCCGCTGTCCATGTGTCCAGGAGCCCTGCCATCTCAGCGTACTCCCCTCTATCGGCAAACATCTCCTGTATCATTTCTGAAACCTCCCTGTCCTTTCAAATAGCCAGACCTAAAAAGGCGTTCGTCCCACATGGAGACGCAGAGACCCGGAGAATTCTTAACCGGATATTTTCCGGTCCTTTTCCTGTGTGTCTCTGTGGCCTCGTGTGATCATAACAGATTTTCCGGCGCCGGCTCCAGAACTCAGGGTGCAAGAAGCACCTGGTCGCCAAATCGATCCCGCAGATCAACAGAGAGGGCTTGGGCCTCTCTTTCGTTTTCAAATTCCACCATCAATTCGCCCTCATCGCCTACAACCAGGCGGCCACGGGACTCCACGATCTCGGCCACCAGAGAAGGCTCAACCGTCCACCAGCCCCGTGTCCTCATGAGAAGTTCCTTTCCCTTCAGGCGCCTGGAGGTTACCAGATCGATGGTCCTGAACCAGGCATCCCACCCGATCTGGGCAGGTGCGCGGAGGACCGGGCTTACCGGATCGTGATAGATGCGGCACCTGCCAAACAGCCTCAGCCGGATCATTTCATAATCTCCCGGAACAGTTCCTCAATCGGGCTGTCTTTCTGGAAAGCCCCGGCCGGGACCGGCAGGCCATGCTGTTTCAAGGCCCGGATCAGGCAGTGAATATACAGGGCGGCGGCATCCACCTCGCTCTGTTCACGACCTCTTGCCGCAGAGAGGGAAAGCACCCGTTCAAAAAAATCCCTGGCCTCTTCACGGCAAGGTCTGAGTCTGCTGTCATGGGACGAGATCCCCACTTCTTTAAGCAGATCATCCTGGCCGGCCTCCATCCTGGAAAAAAGCCCGCGCATGGCCCTTACAGCGGGATCACGGTCCCAGTCATTACGTGTTGTCATGTGGCCGCCTTTACGTGCCGTTCCCAAGGAGCGCGGAGTAGAAACCCGCGCGCGCCTGGAAACTCCTATTGGGCTTTACGCCCTCCTTTTTGGTTGCGGCTGTGCCGCTTTATGCCATTTATGGTCACTTTTCAGACCCTCAGGTCTTCTCGTACACGCCCCTTACCCGATCCTGCAGGTATACGTGAGTAAACGCCCCCCGGGTCCCTTCCTCAAACCAGGCGGACCCGATGTCCCGACATGCCCGGCACGCCCCCAGGGGAACATGTACCGCCAGAATATGCTGGCCACGGTTGGAGGTGGACGCGATAGAGAAGGCCCCCGGGCACGCCTTGCAGCATCGGATCTTCTCGTGCTGCCGCTCATGGATATTGTCCGTGTCGTAATAAATATCCCTGCTCCTTTGGACGACCTCCCCCTCCTCGCAGGGGACCGTTTTCAACCCGCCCTCTAGGAAAACACCCCTCAGCCGGTCCACCAGATCTGCGATATACCCCGTGATCTCAGACGGTTGAGGCCGATAGTCTGTGTCATAGTTAGGCTCCTTTACACAGGATGTGTCCATTCCGGCCATGGCCATGATAATCCCTACATTCACGTAGGGAAGGGCGTTTTCCACGGCGTATCCCCCTTCCAGAACGGCGATGTCCGGTCTCAGGCGGGCATTGAGGGCCGCGTATCCCCGGGCCGAGAAATTCATGTTGGTGATGGGGTCGTTGAAATGGTTATCCTGTCCCGCAGAATTGATCACCAACTCCGGCTCGAATTTCTCCAACAGGGGCATCACCAGCTCTTCCAGCACATATAGAAAGCCTTCTTCTCCGGTCTGCGGGGGGAGAGGGATATTGATGGTCATCCCCTGTGCATTGGGACCGCCTGTTTCATGGGGAAATCCAGATCCCGGATAGAGGGTGCGGCCGTCCTGGTGGATGGAAATAAAGAGGGTGTTGGGGTCGTGCCAGTAGATATCCTGGGACCCGTCGCCGTGGTGGCAGTCTGTATCCACAATGGCGACCCTTCGGATTCCATATTTTTCCCGGATATACTCGATCATGACCGCTTCGTTGTTAATATTGCAGAAACCCCGGTTGCCGTGAACCACCCGCATAGCATGATGACCGGGCGGCCGCACCAGGGCGAAGGCGCTCTCCACCTCGCCCTTGAGCACCGCATCAGCCGCCACCAGACACCCACCCGCAGAAATCAGGTGACTCTCCGTGGTGACCGCGGCCTCATCGGGCACGCAGAAGTGAATGCGCCGGATGTCCTCAAATCCGGCGGGCCGGACCCGGTATTCAATAATCCCGTCGATGTCCAGAAGCCCCTCTTCCAGAACCTGATCCTGGGTATACAACAGGCGCTCCTCCCGTTCCGGGTGGGAAGGGCTGATCGCCCAGTCATAGGCGGGGAAAAAAACCAGACCTGTTCGACGCACGGCATGGAGCATATTCAGCCTCCTCTCTTCCATTCCGGGATGAGCCCAGGCGTGATGCCCATCTTGAGACGGATATTCCGGCCGGTTCTCATGTAGCCCCTTATCATGGTGAAGGCCTGTCTCTCGAGGATAGAGATTTCCAGCCCCTTTTCATCGGCCCCGTTAATTGCAGCCTGCCGGCAAAGGACTGCCCGGCCGAGGGACATGGCCTGATCCATAGTGAAGCCGGCGTCGATGTCATTTTCCACAGCTGCTTCGGAGATAATCACCGAGCCCCTCTGGGTATCCGCCTGCAAGGTGATCTCTGAAGTAACCCTGGCCACGGCCGCGCCCACGGCATTTGCCACACCGTAATGCCGGGGAAAACGGCACGGCAGGCCCAAGGCCTTCCCGATATACCCGGCAATCTGGGGCGCAGGCCCGCCGATAATGAGAACCGACGTGGGTTCGACCCGTTGATCCGCCAGGACCTCATGGATGGTATAGACCGGTTGTGCATTGATGTCGTATACAAAGGCCCTGGCAGATGCGGCAATGGCCTCAGCCATTCCCTGCAAGATCCTTTCGGCCGTGGCAGCGCCGTCCCACCCCGCAGTCTCCCCCACTTTTTCCATGGCAAGCCTGGAGACATCCCTCTTTCCTGCATCTAATAAACCAAGGGTAATCATCGCATCCGTGGGAGTCGGCGCCGGGCCGCCAAAGCCCGCAGGTTCCCCTCTGCGAACCGGCCCGATTTTGAGTTTGCCGTCTTGCGCCATGCGGACCTCGCTGTCCCCGCCAATCCCGATGGAATGGGTCAGCAGAGAGCGGATCAGGGTCTGATAAGGACCTAACCGGATGCCGAGGGGCTTGAGCAGCGGCGTGCCATCGATCACTACTGACATGTCCGTTGTGGTTCCTCCCACGTCGAGGACCAGTGTGACGCCTTCACATCCGTCCAGGGCCAGGGCCCCCATGACGCTCGCTGCCGGACCCGACTGGGCGGTCTGCGCAGGCCGCTGGATGCTCATGTCCAGATCTATGGTCCCACCGTCGGGTTTCAGAAGATAGCGGGGACCGGAGAGGCCTTTCTCCCTCAGAATATGGATAAGGGCATCTGAGAAGTTCTTGTGCAGCCTGTAAAGGGCGGCATTCAGATAGGTCGTGGCAATCCGCCGGGGGAAATTGAGGGCCCCCGAGATCCGGTGTCCCATGGCCACGTGGGAAAAAGAGTGTCCCACCCAGTCTGCGGCCTGGAGTTCATGCCATGGATTCCGAACAGAGAACTTGCTGACTACGCCAAGGACCGGAATGCCGGCGTTGAGGATGGATGAGGCGGCGTTCATGACCGCTGACCGGTCCAGAGGCTTGGTCTCAAACCCCTGATGGTCCAGGCATCCATCCACCACATGGTACGACGGCCCTACGGAGAACCATTCCGGATTCAATCCCGGTCCCGAGGATACGATCATCCCGGCATCATCCAGACGGTCTTCCACAATGGCATTGGTGGCCATGGTGGTCGAGAAGGCCATCCGTACCAGTCTTCCCGGATCCACATGGCCCAGGGTGTTTTCGAGGGCGATCCTCAGGGTAGCCAAGAGATCTCCGGTGGTCGGGGTTTTGGCGGCAGCGACAACCCGACCTTCCTGGATTAATACGGCATCGGTCTGAGTCCCCCCCACATCAAGGCCCAATATCATGGTTCACCCTCGATCCCATCCGCAGATTTCGCAGATAGTCATCACTTAATCCTCTAATCCCGCAATTCCTCTATCCCCCGGTTCATCTTTCCGGATATGTATCCCTCCAAGTCCAAGGCAACATGATCAAAACCGATTTTTCGGAGCCTCTCCACAATGGCGTTCCTTGTTTCCTCCCTTACTATCCGATGTATCTCCGAAGAAGCCGCCTCTACCCTTGCAACAGGGCCGTGATGCCTGACTCGAACGCCCCTGAACCCCTGGGCTGAAAGGAATGCCTCAGCTGCTTCAACCATTCCGAGTCCCTTTTCAGTAATAGGGCATCCATAAGGAAACCGGGTGGCGAGACACGCCATGGCAGGCTTGTCCCATTCGGAAAGACCCATCTCTTTCGCCAGAAAACGGATCTCCTCCTTGGACAAGTCTGCGTCGATCAAGGGGGCGATGATCCCGGCTTCCCTGGCAGCCCTCTGCCCAGGACGATAATCTTCCAGATCATCCACATTGGCGCCGTGTGCCACATGGCCTATCGACTTTTCTCCGGCGATCTGAAGGAGTCTTTTGCTGAGCGCTTTTTTACAATGATAGCATCTGTCCATATGGTTGGCTATGAATTCCGGGATCTCCATTTCATTTGTTTTAAAGAGAAAATGCGCAATCTTTCTGTCTCCTGCAAAACTGACGGCGTCATTCTGCTCCCGCCGGGGGTGAATGGGGGAGACTGCCGTAGCCGCCGCCACCTTTTTCCCCAGGGCTTCCCGGGCGACAGTCAAAAGGAATGCACTGTCCACACCGCCGGAAAACGCCACCAGCAGGGAATCGAACTTCCTCAAGGAACTGACAAGACGATTTTTTTTGTCTCTCGCGGCTGTTGTATTCATCATACAAACCGATTGCAACCTTTCTGCCCCGGTCTGGGAATCCGGGAAAATAGCGCTTTCATGTTAGGCCCAGGGCCACACAGTTTGCATAATGCTAGCAGGTTTGAGACCGAATGTGAAGCCGCAGTTTCCAGACCCTCTTCTACCCCTGCCCCATGGCTTCCCGCCGAATCTGCAGCAAGGTGTAAGTGATTAGATCTTCAATCTTTTATACCTTTCAGAATGGAATCCTTCGAATCTGTTGTCGAAGTTTTCCATAGATATCGCTTGCTAGGCCGGCTGAAAAGGTGCTATACAGAATGTACCCTAATTTGTTAAGATCGGATAGAAAATATGGAAACTTTGACCTGTGCAGTTTCGGTTCAGGTTTTTTTATATTCGGTCGCATTACAGACACTCAAGAGAAAACAGGCCTTCTAAAGGTGCTTTTTGGGTTTTCACAAGGAAAGGAGACATCAATGCAAGACAGACAGAAGACACGGGTGAAGGCGATGATCATCGCACTTGCCTTCATCACGGTAGGATGGCAGGCATCTGCAGCAGACGAAAAGGCTTCACCAGCCAAGGATTCATTACCCGGCCAGGGGGAAAATGTGGCGATGGTAAATGGGACCCCGATCACTCAAGCGGATTTTGACCGGGCATTAGGCTTCGCAAAGCAGCAGTTTTCCAAGATGGGGAAAACAGCCGATGATGCCCAAATGAAAGAGGGCGTGCTCGATCAACTCATCGGGAGTGAGCTCTTGTACCAGGAGAGCAAAAAAGAAGGCATCCGGATTGATGAAAAGACGGTTAATGAACGACTGGAGCAATGGAAAAAGCGATTCCCCGATGATGAGGGTTACAAAAAAGCATTGCAGCAGATGAATCTTTCTGAGGCCCAGATGAAGACCGACATTGAAAAGGCCCTGGCTACAGAGAAGTTTGTTGTGGATAAATTTGTGAATAACATATCGGTTCCCGAAAAAGAGATCAGGGACTATTATGACACTCATCCTGATATGTTCAGGCAGGCCGAACAGGTCCGGGCCAGTCATATCCTGATAAAAGTAAACCCGGACGCCAAGGAATCTGAAAAGGCCGAAGCCCTCAAGAAGATCAAGGATATCCAGGGGAAGGAAAAAAAGGGTGAGGATTTTGCCGAATTGGCAAAGGCCAATTCTGAGTGCCCGAGCAGTTCCAAAGGAGGCGATTTGGGATATTTCGGCAGGGGCCAAATGGTGCCCCCTTTTGAGGAGGCCGCATTTAGCATGAAACCCGGCGAAGTGAGCGATATCGTTGAGACACAGTTTGGACATCACCTGATCAAGGTTACCGATAAAAAACCTGAAAGTACTGTTCCGTTTGACGAAATAAAGGAACGGATTAGTCAATATCTGAAGCAGGAAAAGGTCCAGAAAGAGGTGATGGAATTCGTGGCCAAACTCAGAAAAGAAGCAAAGGTGGAGACCTTTTTGAAGACGGAACCCTGATGCGCTTTTCTCTTGTCTTTGATCAAAGTGTACCTTACATTTTACGCAGATACGGGTCCGGCGTCGGGCACAATGCCCCTCGACGGACGCCGGAGGGATGGCCGAGTGGTTGAAGGCGGCGGTCTTGAAAACCGTTGAGCGAAAGCTCCGGGAGTTCGAATCTCCCTCCCTCCGCCAGAATAATCCAAAAGATCCATAAGTGAGTTAACATGCTTATGGATCTTTTTTTGGGGGCATTGATCTGTCTTTTCCGGCCTGATCTGTTTCACTCCTTCGTCTTTGCGGCGCTCCTGGTCTCTGCATGCGCCGCCCTGCGAAAGCTGTCCATCCGCCTTCTGATTTCCTGCTCAAACCCCCTTTGAGTTGGCCGGTAGAAGACCCGGTTCCTCAGGTTTTCAGGGAGGTAGTCCTGACTGATCCATGCCCCCGGATAATTGTGAGGATAGCGGTAGCCCCGGCTGTAGCCCAGCTTCTTCATGAGGCGGGTCGGGGCGTTCCGGATGTGAAGGGGAACCGGAAGTGACCCGGATTGCCGGATCTCCTCTTTGACGGCCTTTTCGGTCAGATACAAGGCGTTGCTCTTGGGCGCCGAGGCCAGATAGACCGCAGCCTCGGCCAAGGCCAGTTCCGCCTCGGGAGGACCTATCTTCTGCCAAGCCTCGAAGGCGGACAGGGCCATGGGCAGGGCGCGGGGATCGGCCAATCCCACATCTTCAGAGGCAAATCGGATCATCCGCCGGCAGATGAAGAGCGGATCTTCTCCGGCCATGAGCATCCGGTAGAGCCAGTAGACCGAGGCCTGGGCATCACTCCCCCGAAGACTCTTGTGAAAGGCGGAAATAGTATCGTAATGGTGCTCGCCGTCCCTGTCATAGGGGAGCGCCTTCCGATCCAAGGCTTTTTCAAGATCTTTCAAGGCCAGGTGCACGGGACCGTCAGGCCGTGTATCCATAACAGCGTAGGCGGCTGATTCCAGATTATTGAGGGCCACGCGGGCATCCCCCTGGGCCAGTTCAACGAGGTAGTCCATGGCCTCGGGAGCGACCCGGACATCCAGAGTTCCCAGACCTCTGGTCCGGTCTGAAACAGCCCGGCGCAGGAGGGTCTCCAGATCGTCTCTGTCGAGCGGGTGAAGGACCATCACCCTGGCCCTTGAGAGGAGCGGCGGAATCACCTCAAAGGATGGGTTTTGGGTAGTGGCGCCGATGAGGATGATGAGCCCATTTTCCACATGGGGGAGAAAGGCATCCTGCTGGGCCTTGTTGAACCGGTGAATCTCATCTACAAAAAGGATGGTGGGCCTGTTGGACTTACTCCTTTCCACTTCAGCCTCGGCAATAACCCCCCTCAACTCCTTCAACCCGGAGGTCACCGCAGAAAATGAACGGGAAGCACATTGAGCGGCCTCTCCCATAAGCCTGGCAAGCGTTGTTTTACCGGAACCCGGAGGACCCCAGAAGATGACTGAAAATATGCGACCGCTTTGCAGGGCCCTTCTTAAAAAAGCCCCTGGCCCCAGGAGGTGTTCCTGCCCCACTATCTCATCCAGACTCTTGGGCCGCATTCTTTCAGCCAACGGCCTGACCGGGCGATCGAGTGGGTTGCTCATTCGGGGGCTCCCCCTTTTTCCATCAGAAGCGCTACCTGTGAGAGAAATCTGTCCAGGTCTATGGGCCTGGCCATGGTCAGATCTGCGCCCGTTTTTCCTTCCATGTCCCATGAGCCGGGCATCTTGTCGGCATTGATGAGGACAACGGGGAGGTCCGGCCGCAGCTCTTTTATCCGGCGAGCGATCCTGCTCGTGTCGTTAGCGAAGGCGCCCTGGTCGGCTATGATCAGGTCGATCCGCGTGTCTTGCAGGAGTCTGAGACCATCCCTATCCGAAGAGACCACCGTGACACCATCACATTTGTCTTTAAAAAGGGTGTAAAGGATATCTGTCAGGACCCCCTCATCTCCGATGATGAGAATGTGCGCATCCCTTAACCCTTTTCTGAGGGTCACCCGCTTCACAAGTGAAGCAACATCCCGGGCCAAGGGAAGTTTAACAACAAAGGTGCTGCCTCTCCGCTCCTGGCTGACGACGCTGATCTCTCCCTGGTGGCGATCAATGATGGCGCGGCTGAGGCTCAGACCGAGCCCCCTCCAAGTCCCATCTTTGGTGGTGAAAAAGGGATCGAAAATCTTTTCGATGATTGCTTCGGGCATCCCCACCCCATTATCCTGAATATAAATATGGGCAAAACCGGAATGCGCCTCAGTCGTCAGATACACATCCCCCCCGTCCGGGAGGGCCTCTACGGCGTTCAGGATAAGGTTGGCAAAGGCCTCCTGCAACTCCCGGCCGCAGCCATAGACACTGGAGGGAGCTCTCAGGAAGGTATTCATCGTGACGAGTGCATCTGGCCGGGATCCCGTATTGGTCGTCGGACAGGCGATGTCTACGGCTGTCTCGATGAGTTCCTTCAGACCGACGAAGGTCAGTTCCGACGGGTCATACTCGGTTTTGGCCAGACATTGAAGGCGCAGTGAGAGGCGTGACTCCTTTTCTCTTATCGCCGCGATCCCCTGGCAGGATGTTGGGGCATTGTTCCCATATACGCCGGGGCCTGGATTTCCGGGGGTATCCTCCTGGAGCAGCCTACGGTACCGGTCCAGTTCCTGCCTGAACCCGGAGGCCATCCTTAGAAGGATCTCCGCATTTGCGGACGCTGTGTGCCGTTTTTCCTGGGCCTTCCTTTGGTCAAGGGAGATGATATGGAATAGAATGGCCGTTTTCCCCCGGTACAATATCTTGTCTGCCCGGAGTTCGGCGGGCAGAGATTGACCCCCTTTGGTTTTCAGACAGGTCTCATGCTGATGTGAAGCGGGCTGAGCCCGGGTCTGTCTCTGATAAAAGGAAAGTGTAGAGGAGACCGAATCAAAATCCAGAAGATCAGAGACCTCCAGGGACAACAGCTCGTTCCGGGTGTACCCTGTCTCTTTGCATGCAGTTTCATTGGCAAAGAGGACCTTCTCCTGCTGAACGAGGATGAGACTGCCCGGAACACGGTCTAACAATTTCCAGGTGTTCCGAAGCTCTCTCTGCAGGCTTCCCAATTCCTTTCGAAGGCTGGTGAGTTTTTCCCTCAATCCACGATTTTCCTCTTTAATGCGGTGGCCCCAGCCCGTTGAGCCGTATTGCTCGTCTCCGCTCATCCACATATCCTTCAATCGGGGCGGCAACAAGGAATGATGTCTCACCGCCAGGAGGCAAGAGGACGCAGAGGAAACCGATTTTTCCTTTGCGTGCTCGGCGCCTTTGCGGTGAAAACAGGAATCGACATACTCATTACCGCGATGTATTCAGGATTCGTCTGTAACTTACATCAGATTGCGGTTAGCGGCAATACCGAAGTGAAGCAAATTGGAAATCATGGAAGGCGTGGATGGATATGAAGCTTATGGAGATTGTGAAATGAGGCATCACCTTGGCAAGGCGCCGCATTTTTCAATGCGGCGCCTTGTTCCAGCGCATACCGTCGGTTTCTGCTGCTGCCACAAACCTACGGCCAAAGGATCTCATTGGATCTGTTGGGAAATGGGACCGACCTTCCCCACACTCTTGGGAATGCCCTCGTAAGGGGTCCACCCTTTCGATTTAAAGGTCTTTGGATCCCGCATATGCTTCAATATCTCGATGCTGTCCTTCATCCCTTTATGCAGGCGGGACATCTCCAGGGCCATGCCTGCGATCTGGGCCACGGCCTGAACAAAATTCACATCTTCCAGCGTGGCCTCCCAGCGCGTGGCCGAGTAGACCCTCAGCACGCCGATAGGTTTATCCCGGACGACGATGGGCACCGAGAGAATGGAGGCGATACCCTCTTTTTTTGCCGCTTCCGGGTATTGGATTCGTGGATCCTCTGTTACGTCCGAGATGGCAACAGGACCATCTTTCAGAGAACCTGCAATGGAGTGCATCGCGCTGAGCGGGCCCTTGTTCAGATACTCGTTGCTCAGCCCCATGGATGCCGCCACCTCCAATTCGTGGGTCTTCCGGTTGAACAGAAACAGGGCACAGCCTTTAACATCCAGTGCGCTCTTTACCGCCTCGACAATCAGTAAAGCGGATTCTTCAGGGTCCCTGGACAGGACACAGCCATGCGTCACCTTTAAAAGGGTTTCGTAGTTCATGATTTCGTTTTTCATGGCGCCCTCCTTTCGATGAGGTTCCAAAGGGTTTCTTGACACAACCCCGCCATAGCCGCTGGACAGACTTTCATCGGCAGCAGGGAGTTTCCCATCGGTTACATGCATGAACTCTTCTCAGGTGCGATCTGGCTTGCGTTCTCTCCTGTGAACAGAATAGGAACCGTGGCGGTTTTCAAGTGGCGCAGGTTTTCCTGAAACGTATCCCTCCCAAAGGGATCGATATGTTTCAAACACCCCGTATGAATGATGACCCTGTAGACGCCCCTTGCGCTCTTTTTCAACATATTGAGGACTTCCCATGCCGAGGACCCATCAAAATCCCCCATCAGTTTCAAATGGAGATTATCACTGTTCCGATGAACGAAGATCCGAAAATTGGCTGCCATCACAGAAACTCCTTTTTTCACTGCATCCCGTATTCTCATCCGTTATCTCTGAAATCTCATGTCTTCTGTCTTGCAGAGGATCAACGGTCAGTGAACGTCATCATTGAACATGGCCTTCGACACACAGCGCTTCACGGTCTTCAACCGCCCGTCTGATGGCTATTTTCAGTTCGTTGAAATCTGAACTCCTGCATACGTAGGGCTCTGCAGTCATCGACTTCACATCCGGCCCGGCGGCCGCATAAACCGTGGACAGAATAACCGGCAACTCATCGTAGACGCTCCTTTATATTCCGGCAAAGGCGCATATCCTCACCCTCGCCGGGCGGCATATCCAGTACCACCAGGTCGGGTCTCTTCTTCTCAATCAGTTCCATCAGACCGATATCGCCCTCTCTCGTGATGACCTCATAGCCTTCCTCGGTGAGTTCATCGGTGTAAAGGAGCCGGATGGCCGTGTCATCGTCATTGACAACCAGAATCCTGTTCATATGCCCCTCCCCTCCAATGCGTTAAAGGGATTTTGTGGATGGGAATTTTTAATCCTGAGCGGCTCCTTTGCCTCCCCAGCGCCGCCGTCCCCTTCACCCTTTTCGTTCTTTCCCTAAGCAATATGGTCGCCAGGCGCAATTCAGCTGGTCGCAATGACCGTTTCTCTTCAAAAAACAATCGGGATTCCCTTCGGATCGCTGAATGCTCCGGATCAATGTGATGATATCCAGATAATTTCTTGTCTTTTTATTCTTGACGTGAATGGATGGCTTGGTCATAGATTCAGCTCCGACGGGCCTGCTTGGATCGTTTATGGTCACATGGGTACTCATCGGGATTTCCTCCGCAATTGCAGGGCTCATATCCTCAGGATGAAAGAGCGCTTTCAAATATCCGCACGGATCCCGGATCCTTTAAAAGAAATATGAGTAATTTCAGCCAGGTTGTCAATAGTGGGAGAGGTTCAATTGAATGGGTAAAAGACCTAAAAAAAAGGGGGGATATCCCGGGTGCGATCGGGGAAAACCCTGACGCGGGGCGGGTTACTCTTTCCAGAGATCCACGTCGATCAACCCCAGTTTTGCAGAATAGCGGATCAGATCCATGGTGCTGTGAAGGCCGAGCTTGTTCATGATGTTGGTCCGGTGGTTTTCCACGGTCTTGGGGCTGATAAAGAGCTTCTCAGCGATGGCCGTCCTGGAAAGTCCTTCGGCCAGAAACCGCATCACCTCCTGCTCCCTGGGGCTCAGCGTGCCATAGCCGGCGTCCGAGATCCTTTCATCTCTTGCCGGAGACGCCATCAGCTTCTTTACCACCTGCTGGGACACGGAACTGTCCAGGAAATAATCGCCCCTCAAGACATACTCGATCCCCTTGAGAAGTCTTTCGGCCGCGGATTCCTTGACCACATATCCTGTAGCCCCGGCCTGAAACGCCTCGGCGATATAATCGATCTTGGCGTGCATGCTGACGATCAGGACCCGTGTATCCGGCAGGAGACTTCGTATGTCCCGCGTTAGCTGGATGCCGTTTTGATCGGGCAGGGAGATATCCAGCAACACCAGGTCGGGCCGGAGCTTCTTGGCGATCCGGAGTCCCTCCTGTGCGGTTCCCGCCTCTCCCCTCACCTCAAAACGTGCGTCACGCCCGATAATGGCCTTCAATCCCTCCCTGAAAAGGGGATGGTCGTCAATGATCAGGATCGATGTCTTCTCAGGCACCGCTCTTCTCCTTCAAGGGGATTTCGATACGTATTTTCGTGCCCCCCATGAGGCGTGACCGGATCCTCAAATTTCCGTCAAGAAGGCTGACCCTCTCCTCCATGCTTCCGAGTCCCATCCGTTTTTCACTGGATGCCCTGAGCAGACTGCCTTCCACATCAAACCCCTTGCCGTCGTCTTCGATGCAAAGGATAATATTGGGATGGGATGCCACCATCCGGATCATCACGTGGTCGGCATCGGCATGTTTTTCGATATTGTTGAGGGCCTCTTGGAACAGACGGTACAGGTTGATCTCGATATCAGGGTCCATCTTTAGATCATCCATTCCAGCGGCCTGAAAATCGACCTTCAAGCCGGAATTTTCAGAAAAATCTTCGCAGAGCTGAAAGACCGCCTGGGCAAGTCCGAGCTGATCCAGACCCGGAGGACGCAGATCATATGCCAATCCACGCACCGCAGTGATCGTCCCCTGGACGGTCTTGGACAATCTGGCCAACCGGTGGCCAACCTCAGGGGCGACGTCGGGATAACCATCCAACAGGGTCTCACATCCTATTTTTATGAGAGAGAGTTCTTGGCCTACGTGGTCGTGGAGATACTGCGAGATCCTCTCCCGTTCATTCTCCTGGGCCTTCAAGAGTTGCTGGCTGAGGGTGTGGATCCGTGCTTCAGCCATTTTCTGCCGGGTAATGTCCCTTCCGATCTGAATGAACCCTTCGACCTCGCCCCCACTATTCTTCAGGGGAACGCAATAGGTATCCCAGTACGTCTCTCTATCGAGGCCCTTTATCTTAGGATGATACATCACGGTGCGTTCAAGCCTGCCCGTTTCCCGGGCCTTCAGGGTGGCGCATCCTTCGCAGGGGGTGTCTCTCCCGAGAAACATCTCATAACAGGTCTTGCCCACCAGGTCCTCCGGGGACATGCCGTGAAACAAGACCGTTGTCTTATTGCCCCAGATGATCCTCAGATCCTTGTCCACATACCGTATCCGGTCGACAGAGGCGTCCAGGATGGCGCGCTTCTGTGCCTCGCTCGCACGGAGCGCCTCCTCGGCTTCCTTCCGCCGGGCAGCCTCTTTTTCCAGTTCCCTGACCCTCTGTTCCAATTCTCCATAAGTCGGCGTATCGGTCACAGCCGTGTCCTCCGTAATTGAAACGTGATGCCGGATAGGGGTGATTGTTCACGGGTCCAGAGGCCTAGGCAAACCCGCCTTGCATTGAGATTTCAGGGTTCAGGTCCAAAGCTCATCAGCTCAACAACTTATCAGCCTTCCTTTTTCCTTTCATTCGCCGGCCGGATCCTGCACGGGATGCCTTTGAGATTAGGGGTGCCGAATTCCTTCCCCAATTCTTTTGCAGAGGTGAGCATGTTGAAATTAGACCGGGTCCAGGTATCCTCAGAGGTGATATCCGCCTCTGGGAACCACCAGCCATAGGCGGCATTCACCACATTGGGATGCACTCCCTCGGTCAGGCGCGCCACCTGGGTGATTGCTCCCTGACGGGTCTCGATCGCCACCTGTTCCCCCTCATGGATATTGAGGTCTGAGGCGGTTTCAGGATGAATCTCCACCACCGGGTCGGGGCTCCTTTTTCTGAGGCTTTTCACCCATCGATAAGAGGAATGCATGTAGAAAGGGTCTTTTGCGCTGGTCAACACCAGGGGATAGTCCGGATCATCCGCGGGCAAGGCCGTAAATCCCGGCAGTGCCTTGAGCCCGAATTTTTCCGTGGTGCTCAGGCAGAGTTCCACCTTGCCGGTCGGCGTCTTGAAGCCGCGGGATTCATATTTTTTGAATCTCTCTTCCCCCTTCAAATACCCCTCCTCGACGAACCGGCCATAGCTGAGGCCGCTTGGCTCAAGGAGGGCCTCCAGAAGGTCATCGGGGTCGTCACCCCAGAATTCCTCCGGGGTCATGGCCCGGCCCAGCGCATTGAGGATGCGGATGTCGGACCAGCACCCCTCCGGCGGCTCGACCACCTTGGGCCGGGCCAGGATATACCCGTGACCCAGCCCATAGTGGCCGATGTCGTTGAACTCGAACTGGGTGGCAACCGGGAGAACCACATCGGCCAGGGAGGCCGTCGGCGTCATGAATATGTCGGCCACTACCAGAAAATCGAGCTGATGCATGGCGTCCACGGTCATACGGCTGTCTGCGTAGGCCATGACCGGGTTGGAGCACTGGACATAGGCCCCCTTGATCGGATAGGGAAATTCCTCCAGTATGGCCTTTCTCAAAAACGCCGGGGGCACGGTCATGAGCTTGGGGATGGTGTGATGGGCAGTGTGGATCATCTCCTTCCATTTATCGGGGAGGAGGTCGGCCCGGACGAATTTCCCCAGGGGAAGGATATTGGGTTCGTTCGCCTGAATATTGCCGCCCGGCACATCCAGGTTCCCGCACACAGCCATGAGGCACACCAGGGCCCTGGCCGTGTCAAAGGCGCTCGTATGCTGTTCGATGGCATTCCCCCACTGGATGGCGGCCGGCCGGGAGCGGGCGTACAACCGGGCGGCCTCCCGGATAAGGTCCGAGGGGACCCACGTGACTTCCGACACCTTTTCCGGTGGATACCCATTCACATGCCGGGCCAGATCTTCAAATCCATATGTCCAGGCCACCACGAAGTCCTCATCAAACAGCCCCTCTTCGATGATCACATTCAACATCCCCAGGGCCAGGGCCGAGTCCGTGCCCGGTCTCAACTGGAGCCACAGGTCCGCCTTTTTTGCCAGTTCGGTCTGCCGGGGATCCACCACGATCATCCGGGTGCCGTTCCTGAGCTGATCCAGGAGGAGGCTGCAGATTTCGCCCTCCTCATTGGTGCTGGTCACATTGCTCCCCCACACCAGGGCGAGGCTGCTCTTTAAGTGGAAATCGGCCACCGGATAGAACCCGCACGTATGGAGACCGGTCACTTCCCTGGGGGCATGGCACACGTCCTGGACCGATACCACATTGGGAGAACCGAAGATATTGGCCAGCCGGATCAGCACAAAATGCTCGATCCCTTTAGGCATTCCCTGGCAGAAGGCCACCCCCCTGGCCCCATATTCTCCCTTGATCCGCTGGAAATTCTCGCTGATGGTCTTGATGGCCGCATCCCATGAAATGCGCTCCCATTTACCTTCTCCCCGGCCGCCGGTCCGGCGGAGCGGGTGTTTGAGTCGATCGGGATGATCGAGCCGGCCGGGTGAGGCCAGCCCCTTGGGGCAGACATAGCCCCGGTTCAGGAAACCTTCCGGGTCGCCCTTTATTTTTACAATGGTATTATCCCTGACGCCCGCCAGAAGGGCGCACCCCCCATGGTCCATCCGACCGCAGTGGGTCTTTATCCATTTAAGATGGTCATCCATTTTTCCTGCCGTCTTTCACGGAATTGTTGCTGTTTTCTCTTCCGGCCGTCTCTTGGGGCGAGGCTTAAACATCCAGGGAAGTGCGCTCCAAACCCGGAGTCTGAGAACAATGGGCAACTTTAGTTCAGTTTAGCACCCTATTTCCAATAACCCTGTAACAGAAAACAAGAAAATCTGTTTCTATCTCAGTACGCCTTATTTTATAGACTCACACGGAGCCACAAAGAACACAGAGAAGAGGGGATGTTTCCGTTTCTTTACAAAAAAATCCTTTGTGTGCTTTGTGTCTTTGTGTGAGTCCCGCCTGGGCGGGATTGGTTGCGGGTATCCGCTTTAGCTCACGTTAGCACTTCAAATGACGCACCCGTTCACGATTTCAGCGATGTCCATGACCTTCAACCGGTCGTCCATCTCCTCTGACTTGACCGCGTCCTCCAGCATCTTGGCGCACTGGGGGCAGGCCACCGCGATAATTTCGGCGCCCGTATCCAGGGCCTCCCTCACCCTCAGCCGGGCAGGGCTCTCCTCGCCGCCGCCCAGGATATCTGTAAAGAAGTTCCCGCCCCCGCCCCCGCAGCAAAAGGCATTCTCACCGTTTCTCTCCATCTCCGCCAGTTCCAGGCCGGGGATGGCCTTGAGGATGGACCGCGGGGCCTGGTACTCGGTGTTGTGCCGCCCCAAATAACAGGGATCATGGTAGGTGACCTTGAGGGAGCACTCCTTGAGCGGGACCTTGCCTCCCTGAATCAACGGGGCCAGGACCTGGGTATAGTGGTAGACCTCGAATTCCCCGCCCAGACCCGGATAGTCATTCTTGAACGCATTGAAGGCATGGGGATCGAGGGTGATGACCTTTTTGACGCCCAGGTCCCGGAATGCCTGGATGTTTTGCGCGGCAAGCTGTTCAAAGAGTCCGGCCTCGCCCAGGGCCCGCACCTCGTTGCCGTCGCAGGTCTCCTTCTCCCCCAGAATCCCGATGGAAAGGCCTGCCTTTACCAGGAGCGTGCCCACGGCCCGGGCGATCTTGACGGCCCGCTCATCGTAGGACCCCACGCACCCCACATAAAAAAGATACTCCTGGCCGGCGTAGGCCTCCATCGAGGTCCCTTCGGCCCATTTTCCACGCTCGGCCGCGGGGGCCTTGTAAGGGTTCCCGTTGACGTGGATGTTTTTGAGATAGTCTCTCACAGGGGGCGGAATAAGACCGTCGGCCACCAGCTCCTCCCTTGCCGCGATGAAGATGTTGACCAGGTCGTCGCTGAAGGTAAATACGCAGTGTTCCACGCAGTTGGCGCAGGTGGCGCAGGAAAAGAGGATCTCCTGAAAACGCTCGCTGTTCTTGATATCGCCATTGAGCCAGCCCCTGATGAGCCACATCCGGCCCCCGGGGGAATAGGTCTCAAATCGGAACTTGCGGTAGGCCGGGCAATTGAAGTCGGTATAATCGCTGGTAAACTTGCAGTAACCGCACCTGAAGCACCTGTGAACCATGTCTGCGTATTTCATACCTCGGTAACCTCCCAGTTTCCAGGATTCATAATGCCGTTGGGATCCATCTGTTCCTTGATCATCTTCATGAGTCCGAGGGTCACGGGATCCATCTTTTCCATGGCCATTCTTTGTTCGTCCACAGTGGCCTTCCAGAATATGCCCCCGGCCTCCAGGGCAAAGACGCTCACCTCGTGGAGGGCCTTCCGGGTCCGCTCCATCATGTCCGGGTCCGCCCGGTTGAAGGTAAAGGCGAATCCGTACATCATGGCGTGACTCCTCCCGATGATCCGCGCCATGCCCGAGTACCCCAGATCATATTTTTCCGCTAACTCCAGGATTTTCTGCGCGCAGGCAGGATATTTGTCCACCATGATGATCGGGCCCGAGTACTCAAATCCCCCGCCCTTTGTCACATCCGCAAACCGGCTGACGCTCCGCTGGGGCATGTCCAGGAGGGTCGGCTTCATGACCGGCGGGACCCCCATAAATCCGCCGTCCTTGTTGCGGATAAACCGGTCAAGGGAATGCCAGATCGTCTTCCGTTTGAATTCCAGCTCCTCGTCCGTATCCCCGGTGAAAAAAAGGGTGATGTGATGGTTGTCCTTGAAAATCATCGGCTTTGGCTGGGCGAACACATTGATGTCTTCCACCATCTCCGTATGGGTCAGTTCATAGATCATATCCGGGACCAGGTCTGCCCGATCCGTAAGGAAAATCTCCACGTCCCGCAGCTTCTTTTTGGGGTAGAGTTTCACGCCGATCTTGGTGATGATCCCGGTGGCCCCGAACCAGCCCAGGAAAAGCCCGGTCAGGTCGGGCAAGGGCGCCCCCTTTGAAAACCAGTCCGGAGAAAGGGCGCAGGACCCGATCCGGGAGACCTGGCCCGATGCCAGGACCACCTCCAGCCCGGTAATCATATCGGAATTGAATCCGTACTGCTGGGTCAGCCGTCCCTGGCCGTGGATCATGACATTGGCTGCGATGGTGGCCGTGGCCGGGGAATCGGGGATGCTGTGCCGAAGACGGGGATGATGTTTTTCCAGATAGGACTTGAGAAGACCTTGAGAGGTGCCTCCTTCGACAATGGCATGCCGGCCCGTCTCATTGACCTTCAGAATCCGTGTCATCCGCTTCATGTCGATCACGATCCCCCCTTTCAGGGGAATGACCAGACCGGTCAGTGCCAGACCGGCCCCCATCGGCACGACCGGGATCTTTTCGCGGTTGGCCAGGCTGACAATCTCCTGGATCTCTTCCACGACCTTGGGCACCACCACATAGTCCGGGGCATGGGGGGGCATCAGCCCGGGGTCCCGGGCATAAAAATAGGCCTCCTCAGGGTGGTTGGAAACATAGGCCTCTCCCACGATCCCGGCAAGCGCCTGGGTAATATCCGTCATGGCGTCTCCTCCCATTTTCACATCTCGCCGATGGCCTTCCGGCAGAGGTGGATCATATGTATCGGTTTTATCCCTTGCTTGGCCACCAGGGGTCCCAGCGTGCTCTGGCACGCCGGGCAGTTGAAGACACAGAACTGGGCCCCGTGGGCCGTCATGTCATCAATGTTCCTTTTTTGGACATCGTGGGCCAGGTCATAACCGTAGTTCATGCTCAATATCCCGCCGCAGCAGAGGGCGTTTTCATCCTGATACTCCCGCGCCACCAGATCGACGCCGATCAGGTCCATAATATCGGCGAAAAAATGGTGCTGGTCGGAAGAAAGCCGCGATGAACAGGGCCTCTGGTAGGCGACCCGGATATTGAGCGGCCGGATGAGGTCTTTTAATTCCTGTAACCGGTGATACAGATATTCATAGTAATGAATCGATTGGAACGGTACATCGATCCCAAAGGCCGGGGCCAGCTGGGTGAAGGCGCCGTAGCATTCATCGTGGAGAAAGATCACCTCCTTGACCCCCAGTTTTCTAAAATTGTCCACCACCTGGGGAAGTCTTTCCTTGATGACGGCAGTATCCGCAAAATGGATGTACACCACGTTGCAGAAGAACTCCTGACCGAAGATATAGGAGGGCATGACATCTTCGAAGAGCCGTCCCTTGATCCAGCCCAGGAATTCCGGCATGAAGCCAAAGGAGAGCACCCGCTCCTTGACCTCGCCCAGCCGATATTTTCCCTGGGGCTCGCCGATGTTGATCCACTGCCGGGTGATGGCCCTCGGCGCGGTCAGGATCCCCTTTTCCTGACGCCGCTCCGTAATGAGGTAGAAGGGGTGATTCCCCCTCCGGCAGTACTCCTCGCAGGCATAACAGGTGACACAGTCGTTGAGGACAAAGGAATCCGCCCCCTGACCGATCTTCACCATCTCTGCCACGGCCGTCTCCTTGTCGAGATGGAGATACTGGCACTTGACCAGGCAGTCGCCCGTGGGGCAGGTCCGGCACACGTTTTCATCAAATTTCAGAGTATACATCGTCTTCCCCTCTTGAGAAATGAGTTGAGGGTGGGCGGTTACCGGGGTCCGGGATGAATCTTCGAACCCTGAAAAGGTGAACAGTTAAGAAGCTGCGACAGACAATAGATATATGAAGCGTTTCCGCCATGTCAAGGAGAAAGCCGATTTCCCGTTTGACATTGTGAAAAAAGTAGCATAAGAAAAATCCCCTGAAACTCCAGTATGGGAGCGCCTTACCTTCCGCGTTCCCCTTTCCGCGTTCCGCGTTCAAAGGAGGCCCTATGGACATATCCAGCCAGCTGAGGGAGATCGTCGGGGAAGACAGGATGTCGAACCGGCCGGAGGAGCGTTTCATCTATTCCCGGGATTCCGGGGCCCAGCCCCCCCGGCAGGTGGATTATGTGGTCATGCCCAGGACCGCCCAAGAGGTCAGGCTGATAATTCTTCTGGCCAACCGGGAAAAGATTCCTGTGACGCCCCTGGGCGGCGGCTTCACCCTGTCGGCCCTGGTGGTTCCCAACCGCGGGGGGATTGTCCTGGACATGAAACAGATGGACCGCATCATTGAGGTCAACGAGATCAACCGGTACGCCCTGATCGAACCGGGGGTATCCCAGGCCGGGCTCCAGTCCTATCTCAAAAAGCACCATCCCCGTCTCCAGCATTCCACCCCCGAGGCCCCCCCTACGGTGACGGTGGTGGGCAATGCACTGATCCAGGGGCACGGGCATATATCGCCCCGGTACGGGATCAACTCAGACATGGTGAACGGCATGGAGGTGGTCCTCCCCACAGGCGAGATCTGCACCATAGGCGCCGGGTCTCTCGGGCCTTCCTGGTTCTCGAGGGGGCCTCTCCCGGACCTTCCCGGGCTGTTTATCGGATGGTTCGGGACCACCGGCATCGTCACCAAGCTCTCGCTCAAGCTCTTCCCCAAACCCGCCTTTCGAGAGGTCCTGGCTTTTTACACCGATGATGTGGACCTCATCTCAGAAGGTATCTTTGAGACGACCCAACTCGATTTACTGGAAGATTTTTTTCTCATCAGCCAGGAAAAACCCGACTGGATGAACCATGTCTTTTTCATCATCATCATCTCGGGCCATTTCGAAGATGAGCTGGCGTTCAAGAAGGAGGCATTCAAACGGTTGTTCCGGGAGTTCAAGGGCGGGGGGAAGTTCAACTTTGTGGAAGATCTTCATCCGGCATTGAACAAACGGTTTCTGGATGTTCCTCCCCTGGCGGCCCTGGCCGCGGATTTCAGAAAAGGCGGCGGTTTTGAATATACCGGCGCCATCCTCCCCATCGACAAGGTCCCGGACGCATGGAAAAAAGGGATCGAGATCTCCCACAAACACGGGATGATCTGCTCCTATGTCCACCAGGTTCTCCTGGGCCACAGCGTCATGTTCGGGTTCAACTATTCTTTTAACCGGGCCGATGAGGAGGACATTGAAAAGACCCGCAAGGCCCTGGAGGAGTCCAATCAGGTCACCCTGGATCTGGGCGGGATGATCTGGAAGGGGGAGGTGGGGGCACAGCAGATGATGCTGAAACAGATGGATCCGAATACCGTGGACCTCATCCGGAAGGTGAAAGGCCTCCTGGACCCCAACGGGATCATGAATCCGGGCAACTGGGAGATGGGCTGAGATATGGCGGAGAAGAACCCTTTGGATCTTTCCCTGCCGGCAACCGGCGATCTCCTGGTCTTGGGCGTTACCGGCGGGATCGCCAGCGGCAAGACCACCGTGGCCCACATGTTGGCGGAACTGTGCGCCCCGATCATCGACTTCGACCTCCTTGCCAGAGAAGTGGTTGTCCCGGGCCAACCCGCCTTTCAGGAGATCGTCGGTTATTTCGGGGAAGCGGTCATCGGGGAGGACGGAAACCTGGACCGGAAACGGCTTTCAGGGATCGTGTTTCAGGATCCGGAAAAGCGGCGGATACTGGAGGCTATGACCCATCCCCGCATTCTGGAGGCATTTGTCCGTCGAGTCAGGCAACTCGGCGACGATAATCCACAGGGGATTGTCCAGGCGGTGATCCCCCTCCTGTTCGAGGCTCATTTAGAGCCCCTGGTTCACAAGGTCCTGGTGGTCTATGTCTCACCCGATACCCAGATCGAGCGACTCATGAAACGGGATCGGATCAGTCGGGAGGAGGCGAGGCGCATCCTCGACGCCCAGATGCCCATCGATGAGAAGGCGGCCCGGGCCGACTTTGTGATCCGTAACGAGGGGGACGTGGAAGGAACTCGAAAACAGGTCACGGCCCTCTGGAAGCGCCTCAAAGAGATGCAGAACTCGCAGCGGAAAAGATAGCTCCGACGTGCTTTCCGGCAATCATCAATCAACAATCAAAAATCGCCAATCATCCATCCCATCTCAGGAGGAAGAACCATGAATCAGAGAACCACACCCATCCAGGCCGTAGACCGCGTGGAGATCCAGACCCTGATGGAAAACTATGTGGATGTACTCCTCACCAATAGCGAGGTCGTCACCCGGCCCCCTTTGTCAAAGAGCGGGACCATCCCCGCGGACACCCTCCTGGCAGAGCATGGACTGTCGCTCCTGGTGACGGTTTATGCAGGAGATGACACCCACACGGTCCTCTTTGACACCGGATACAGCAGCATCGGGGTCATGCACAACGTAGACATGCTCGGGGTGGATCTCGGCCGGGTGGAGGCCATGGCCCTGAGCCACGGCCACATGGACCATACCGGGTCCCTCTATCCGGTATTGGACAGGCTCCCGCATAGGATCCCCCTGGTGTTGCATCCGGGGGTCTTTGACGCTCCCCGCTTTTTCGGTCTGGCCGACGGCCGCAGGCTCCTCTTCCCACAGACCCTGGTGAGGGAGGATCTCCTCAAACAAAACATTGACCTGGTGGAAAGCACCGGACCCACGCCCCTTGCGGACGGGACCATTCTAGTCACGGGCGAGGTGGAACGGGTCACCCCCTTTGAGAAAGGCCTCCCCAACGCCAGTATGGAACGGGACGGAGAGACCGTCCCCGATCCCATTGCAGACGATCAGGCCTTGGTGGTTCATGTGAAGGGAAAAGGACTGGTGATCATCGCCGGGTGCAGCCATGCCGGGATCATCAATACGATTCTCTATGCCCAAAAGATCACCGGCATTCAGGAGGTCTACGCGGCAATTGGCGGATTTCACCTCTCCGGTCCCTTTTTTGAAAAGATCATCGAACAGACCATCGAGGAGTTCAAAAAGATCGGCCCAAAGGTTCTCTCCCCCATGCACTGCACCGGCTGGAAGGCCATCCACCAGATTTCCCAGGCCTTTCCGGAGGAATTTATCCTCAACAGCGTCGGATCCGTGATCGGATTACAGGGAACAACAGGAGAATAATCCATCAAGACACGTCACCGGAAAAAGAAAACTTTCCATACGCCCTCGCCAAATAGACATGCGCATGCACGGTCTCCTGCCATTGCAATGGACGCACCACGACCGCAACTGTCTGCACCCGTTCTCCGGGCAATGGGAAAGGCATCAAGATGCGTCAGCCACGCAGAACAGCAAGAAATATTCCTTGGGAAGGAAGTCAAACCGCTGGATCAGGACAAACCCCGCGCTTCTCATTTCATCAATGACCTGGGTTTCGGAGAGGCGGTCCGCAAGTTCAGGTCCAAGGAGCCCGCGGTCTCTGTAAAATTCGATAATGGCCACCTGCCCGCCCGGCTTAAGGGACCTGCGCACCTCTTTCATATATTGGATACGGTCGTCAATTTCCTTATATACGCTCGAAAAAAAGGCGATATCCATCGCGTGGCAGGGGAGCATGGGGGTTTCAAATTTCCCTTTGATGACCGTCACGTTTTCCAGGTTACGGTCTTTGACCCTTTTTTTCAGCAGCCCGATCATAACGTCCTGAACATCCACCGCGTACACATGTCCGCGCTTGCCCACCTGGTTTGAGAAACGCTCGGTAAAATAACCGCCGCCGGCGCCTATATCGGCGATTACAGCGCCTTCGGGGATCTGGAGGGCCTCGATGACCTGGTCGGGCTTCTGCCATCGGTCCCGGTCCTCTGACTCGAGATACCAGGTGTATTCCGGATTGAAGACCCGATGCCCTTCCATCTCGATCATCCTGGACGCGCATGAGGTCCCGGCAACCCATATCAGTCCGGCCATCCCAATCCGTATCAGCACATTCATATGTATCAAAGCATTTCTCACGATTCGCGACCTCCCACGGACTGGGCTGCATAAACCATCCATCTTCTTCACCTGATTCTTCACCCCATGTTGCGATGATATTAATAAAAACATCCATATCCCTCAATATGATTCCTCGGCGGATCATCTAAAGGACCCTGTCATCAAAAAAATGATACTGCACGCACCGTCATCCTGACGACGCCAGAGGGCGCCACGCCCGGGCAGATCCACCAGGTAACGGCATTTTCTTCTTGGTGAGATTTTTTTCTTGACAGTATATCGATCGTTCGATATATGCATATCGAACGATCGATATACTCCGGATGGGCGATCTCCACCATCCTCTGCGCCGGGCAACAGGAGGGACAACATGAACGATCCGAACAACACAAAGGAAAAGGTCATCAGGTGCGCCATCGATCTTTTCGCCACCAAGGGCTTTCGGGGTACCTCCATCCGGGATATCGCCAGTGCCATGGGAATGAGCATTTCCAATATTTACCACTACTTCGGGAGCAAGGAAGGCTTGCTCCTGGCCATCCTGCAACATTCATCCGAAGATCTGGTGAAAGAACTCAGGGAAGCCGCGCAACTGGATATCCCTCCCATGGAACGGTTCAGGAAACTGATTGAGACCCATGTCAGGCTCTCCGAACGCTACAATAATGAGGCCAAGATTTTCTTTCTGGACGAGGAACACCTCTCTGAAGAAGGGGCGAAGGTCAACCGCCATATTCAACGTCAAATCTACGGATTTTACAAACAGGTTCTGCGGGAACTGGAGGATGCGGGGCTCATCCAATATAGGAGCATCAAGGTCCTGGCATTCAATATCTTCGGCATCATTAACTGGCAGTTTCGCTGGTACCGTTCAGACGGTTCCCTGTCCATGGAAGAAATCAGAGAGGAGATTGTTTCTTTCATCATGAACGGGGTGTTGGCGGGCGCATGGGCCCAGGGTAACGGAGAAGACGTTTCATAGGAGGTTTATATTCTTCACGTATTAACACAAGCAAGGAGGGAAAGGTCATGGGGTATACGATTGACATTGACACGGGCGGCACCTTCACCGACGGGTTTTTTGTTTCAGGGGACCGGGTCGAACCTGTGAAAGTGCCCACTTCACCGCACGATTTGACCATCTGTTTTCTGGAGTGCATCAAGGCGGGCGCTGAAAAGTTCGGTATGGCGGTGGAGGCCCTTCTGTATGAAACGGATATCATCCGGTTTTCAAACACCATCGGTACCAACGCCATCATTCAGAGGGATGGCAGCCGCTTGGGTCTGCTGTTGACCGAAGGGCACGAAAAAGAGGCGCCTTACGGTGAGGGCGACGGAAAGAGACCGCTGGTGGATCCGGAAATGATTCTGACGATTCAGGAGGAAATGTCTTCCAATGGAGAAATCGTGCGTGCACCGGACAAAAAAGCCGTCATGGCCGGGGCCCAGAAACTCATAGACCGCGGTGCTCGATGTCTGTTGGTGGCGCTGGCCAATTCCGATGCCAATCCGGAGCATGAACGGTTCGTTCGGAAAGCCATCAAGGAGGAATACCCCAGAGATTTCCTGGGCTCCGTACCGGTTTTTCTCTCTTCTGATATCTCCACCCGAAAAGGGGAAGGGGAGCGAATTAATGCCGCGGTGCTGAACGCCTACATTCACGGCAAGTTGGTGAACATGCTATACAAAGCGGGGGAAGACCTTCGAAGGAGAATGTACCGGAAAAACCTGCTCATCGTTCACAACAACCATGCCGTTGCCAGGGTTGCCAAGACCCGTGCCATCAATACCTATAATTCGGGACCGGCGGCTGGGCTCATGGGGGCTCGGGTGACGGGATCGGCCTACGGCACGGATCAGATCATTTCCGCGGACATGGGCGGAACGTCTTTTGATCTGGGTTATGTGCAGCAGGGCCAGGTCAGTTACACGCTAAAGCCGGATGTGGAAGGTTTCAAGGTGAATGTCCCCATGGTGGAGATCAGGGCCGTGGGCGCCGGCGGCGGATCCATTGCATCGGTTCAGGAAGGAGTCCTTCGCGTGGGACCGCAATCCGCCGGGGCGCTTCCGGGGCCTGTTTGCTTTGACCTGGGCGGCATGGAACCCACCGTGACGGATGCGGACCTTCTGCTGGGGACTTTCGACCCGGATTATTTCTTAGGGGGGACCATGAAGCTGAACCGCGAAAAAGCCTACGGTCAGATGGCGGATAAAATCGCAAAACCGCTGGATATCCCCGTTGAAGCGGCCGCCGCCGCGGTGAAGGAGACCATAGACCAGGCCATGGGCCGGGAACTATTGGCGATCCGGAAAAAATTGAAAGGAGAAGGGGAGCCGCTCCTGGTCGTATACGGCGGTGCCGGCCCGGCCCATTGTTGCGCTTCGGCGGAAGTTGCGGGGATCAAAAAGATCGTCATCACCCCCTTTTCGGCTGTTTTCTCGGCATATGCCTCTTCCGGGATGGACGTGGGACACATTTACTATGCGAGGGCAAACATGCCTTTTCATGAAAAAAGTGACCTTTCGAGCTTGGGTGAAACGCTCGCAAAACTCAAAAATGAAGCGGCTCGCGATATTCGGGGCGAGGGTTTTGCTTTTGAAGATATGAAACTCTCCCTGGAACTCATGGTGGAAGGGAATGAAGGCGGCGATGAAATAAAGTTCGGTGCGGACTTCGATTCTTTTCTATCACCAGAGGGTTTAAGGACCGCTGTTTCCGAGGCGCGCCAGCTGCTGGGAAGCAACGGCAACGGATTTGACGGTGATTTGAAACTCAATACGGTCAGTCTCTTGGCCCAGGCGGAAACCCCCCATTTTGAGGTACAAGAAATCCTCAGGGCCCAAACGGATGTGTCGTCAGCGAAAAAGAGTATTCGATCCGTGTTTCTGGACCGAAAAAAAGGGTTCGAGGACATTCCTGTATATGACCGCGTGCTGCTTACCCACGGCCACAGCATATCCGGTCCCGCGCTGGTTGAATCGGAGCAGACCACGATTCTGGTGGCAACTGGTTGGCGAATGACGGTGGACAAATTTAATAATGCCCTTTTGGAGGAGGTGAGCGCGTCATGAAAGTAAGAATCACCGAGTATCTGGAGATCGATCTGGACCAGGAAAAATGGTGCTGCCAGCGTTGCGGCCACGCACTTATCGGGGCTCGGGAGAACTACAAAAGAGGGTGCCTTGTGGCGGAAAAGCCCTTTGAGGAAGTCCACCCGCCCCTGGTGGAAGGAAAAGAATACAGCTTTTCACCGGACCCCAATTACTGCCGCCTTCTGGAGTTTTACTGCCCTGCCTGCGGCGTCGTCATCGAAAATGAGTACCTGCCGCCGGGGCATCCCATTACCCATGATATTGAGCTGGACGTGGATGCACTCAAAAAACGGCACGGGGTGTAGCCATGGCCACGGGTAGGGAGCTTTTCAACGCTTTCTTGAACGACGAACCGCTGTCCAGACCGGTCTTTGTCCCTATGATCCGCGGACTTTTGTCCAGGGTCGAAAACATGCCCATGGAACAGCTCATGAACGATCCGACGCTCTGGGCCAATGCGTTGGTCAAGACCCACAAACTGTTTCGATTCGACGGCGTCGTGGTGGGGCTTGACTTCACGCTCATGGCCGAAGCCTGCGGTTGCGGCATATCATGGAAGGATGATCGGCCGGTTGCCGCACACCCGGAAAAGGTGCTTTTTGAAAAGCCGGAAGAAACAGGGCGGATGAAACATGCCTTGGAGGCAGCGTCCAGGGTGTTTGAGGTCAGCCGGAACGAGCAGGCATGCATCGCGGCAATGACCGGCCCCTTGACCCTGGCGGATATGCTGTTTGGACGCGGGCATGGTGTCGAACATCTGGGAGAAGTGAAACAGTTGATGGTTCCTGTTGCCGAAGCCTTTTGCAAGACAGGTCCCGATGTGCTCATATTCATGGAAGGCCGCTCCCTGGCTTCGGAAAAAATCAGCCTTGCCCACAAGAAGATCTACAACACCCTCAGGAACATCACCGGTTATTACGACGTGAAAGCCGGGCTTTATGTCCAGAAATATGATCCGTCCCAGGTGGATCGGTTCAGTTCCCTCAAAATGGACCTTTATGTGCTGGGTCCTTCAAGTGATGGAAGTCTGCCGGAGGTCTCGCGCATATGGGATCTGGGAGTGGGGGCGCTTGGCGTGGGTCTGGGCCTGCCGCTGGACGATCTGGAGACGGCAGCCAGACTTGTTCGGGAAGGCCGGGAGTTGTATGAAACCACCGGTGGGCGCGGTATCTTTTTCACCAGCCTGGGACCGACGACTCGGAATGTGAAAATGGAAACGCTTCATAAAATAGTTCAAGAATTTTTTCACTGATAACGAAACCAAGACAAGGAGACATGTAATGGGGATCTCAATCAACGTCGATATCGGCGGAACATTTACGGATTTTTACGCCCGTGGAGATGACGGCAAAACCCAAATGACCAAAACTCCCAGCACCCACTATGATCTCTCCGTCGGGTTCATGAAGGGGATGCGGTCGCTGGCCCGATCCTTTGGGACGGGCCTCTCCGAATTTTTGGGGGAGAGCGATGTTGTTCGCTACTGCACCACCGTGGGGACCAACGCCCTCATTGAGCGTAACGGCCCCAAACTGGGCCTCATCACCACCGCCGGGCACGAGGATGCGATCTTTCTGGGTCGAGGCCGGAGCTGGGCCGACGGCGGCGACAGCGCGGCCAACAAGGACCTGGCCCGCATCAACAAGGCCGAACCCTTGATCCGTCGGAACATGGTGGTGGGCGTACGAGAGCGTATGGACTCCTTCGGGAACCCGGTCTGCCCGTTGAATCGGGACGAGATTCTCGTTGCCCTGCAGGAATTGGTGGACAAAGGGGCCATGGGTTTCGTCGTCTGCCTGCTCTGGTCCTTTGTCAATCCGACCCATGAGCAAATGATTAAGCAAGTGATCGAAGAGGAATACCCCGAGGACTACCTAGGCTCCCTGCCGGTGATTCTATCCAGCGACGTCTCGCCCAAATCCGGTGAATACACCCGTTTCATCACCACCGTGGTCAACGCCTATATCCACGGGGTAATGGCCGACGAACTCAACAAGCTGGGCGCCGAACTGAGAGACGGCGGGTACAAACGCCCCTTGATGCTGGTGCACAATACCGGAGGCATGAAAAAGGTCTCCCGCACCCGGGCAGTACTCACCCACAACGCCGGACCGGTGGCCGGTTTGCACGGGGCCCTTACCCTGGGCCGGGAATACGGTCACGAGAATATCATTTTCACCGACATGGGCGGTACTTCGTTCGACATCGGAGTGATCAGCGGCGGTCGCCTTCGCACCTACGACTTCATCCCGGTGATCGACCGATGGCGAACCAATATTCCGGCCATTGAAGTGAAGTCCATCGGGGCTGGCGGCGGCTCCATCGCCTGGGTCAACAAACTGATGGGCGACGCCCTGGAGGTGGGTCCCCAGTCGGCCGGGTCCATGCCCGGCCCGGCCTGCTACGACCTTGGAGGACAGGAGCCCACAGTCACGGATGCGGACCTGGTGCTGGGCTATCTGAACCCGGAGAACTACCTGGGCGGCCGGATGCTGCTGGACGAGGAACTCAGCGCCAAAGCCATCAAAAGCAAAATCGCCGATCCCCTGGGCATCGACGTGGTGGAAGCGGCCCGGCGCATCCGGGCGGTGGTGGACGCCCGCATGGGTCAGGAAGTCTTCAATGAGGTGGCCTTAAAAGGCCACGACCCCCGCGACTTTGTGATTTTCGCCTGCGGCGGAGCGGGCGCGACGCACGCCTGCGGCTTCGCTCCCTACCTGCAGGTGGACAAGGTCGTCGTGTCGGGCCATTCCCCCGTATTCGGGGCCTTTGGGGCCTCCACGGTGAATATCCAACAGGTCTGGGACAAATCCCGCACCATGAAGATATTTTACTATGCGGAACAGTGTTACTCCCAGGATTATGACGGCTTTAACAATGTGGTGGAGGAACTCAAGGAACTGGCTGTCAATGACCTGAAGCTGGAAGGTTACAGCCCGGACCGCATCGGTTTCCGATTGGAATTGGACATGCGTTACGGCATGCAATACAACCTCACCAAGATTATCAGCCCGCATTTGAAGGTGACCGGCCCTGAAGAGTACAAGGATATCTGCGACCGTTTCACGGAAGAGTATTCGGCCATCTACAGCCCCGAGGCTACGTTCCCCATGGGCGGGGTGAACGTGGAGTGTTTTTACCTTACGGCCTATGTGCTGGCCGAGCCCAGACCCATGGATCAGAGGCCCCTCGCGGGAGAGACCCCGCCCGAGGCCGCCGTGCGCGCGCCCCGGAAGGCCTTTTGGCCTGAATTGGGCGGATTCAAGGAAACCCTCGTGTATGACTTTGACCGGATCGAGCCCGGGAACAGCATCGATGGTCCGGCCCTGATCGAAGCTCCTGACACCACTTATGTGCTCGAACCGGGCTGGAACTTCAAGAAAGACGGACTGGGCAGCGCCGTGTTGCGACCCGACCGCGATTAGGGGCAAAGGACGTCGACACTCATAAAAAAAGCGCGGGATGAAAGATTCCTGCGGAAGGGAGACAAGCCATGTGCGCAATGGTTTACGCAAGGGACATGGAGGTAGTGCAGCAGCTCAAACCCGAGCCCATGACGGCTCGGGAGACCGAGGCCCAGGAAAAGATGGATGTCGTCGAGTACGATATATTCGTCCACAAGATGAATATGGTGGCCCAGGAGGGCAAAGAGACCACCATGAAGCTGGGGGCCTCTTCGGGCATGCGCTGGGGCGACGTGGCCTTCGGCATCTACACTGCCCGGGGTGATCTGGCGGTGGTGGCCACGGGCATCTGGTTCCACGCCGTCCTGGGACAGATTCCGGTAAAATATATCGTGAAACACTGGATCAATGACAGCTCGGTGGGGGTGAAGGAGGGCGACAGCTTCTTCTTTAACGATCCTTTCTATGGCGGCGTACACCCGGCGGACATGGGCCTTTGCGTCCCGGTGTTCCACGAAGGGGAATTAATCTGTTTCGTGGGTGCGGTGGTGCATACGGGCGAAAACGGCGGGACCGACCCGGGCGGCGTCTGTCCCAAGGCCCGATCCAAATATGACGAAGGCCTGATCACCCCGCCCATAAAAGTGGGTGAGAACTACACCCTTCGTGAGGACATCCTGAACATGTTCGCGGCCATGAGCCGGGACCCCCGCACCATGGTCCTGGATATCAAGGCCCGTTTGGCGGCCTGCCGCATTGCGCAGCGCCGCGTTGTGGAATATGCCGATC